>DATBXD010000183.1:0-8775 GCA_036514475.1 Nitrososphaerales archaeon | reverse complement strand
AATTTGAGCCCAATTATTTGGGTTTTAGACAAAGTCTAAACTTGTAAATTTCACGAAGTGATATGGTGTGTAGAAATGCAGTTTCAGTTGGTGGCCCCATATAATATGTCTCTTGGCTAGAAGGGGGCTGTGGAGCTGCTGGTGAAGAATTATCTGAAGAAGGATAAGCATGCAGTTCTCACGGTGCAATGTCAATATTGAAATGGAATCTATTATCCTGCAATTAGTATACTCTCTAGTTAACAGGGTTAAGGGCCGGTGGTTATGGTGTAGGGGGAACGTTACTTCGTTTTTGGGAAGCTTGATCCTGTTAAGGTTGATTGGATTATTAGGGAGAAGGTGAAGCATCAACTTACAAACCGAGTAATTGCGAGAGGATTCTCGTATCGGGCCGAAAGGCCCTCCCACTTTTTTCGGAATTGTTGATTTCATCTATCCATCCAATAAACCCTTTACCAAATTCAACAATTAATATCTGACCATTTGGATGTTTATGCCATTTAGTTCTAGATTTTTTATGAAAAGTTACACGCAGCATTTTTATCTTATCTGGTTTAATTCTCTCAAGATCCACATTACCATGAAACTTTTGATTTGGATTATCCTTACTTGACTTAACCTTAATCATCTCACTTAATCGTTCACCTTTTCTGAAAATCCTCATAATAATCAATGGACAATCAAAATCAAATAAATCTTATGGGATGTACAAAAGTAAATAAAAAATAAAAAAATGGTTGGTTGTAGTTAAATAAAACCATGAATATTGCTGTTACAAGAAATCAGGATAAAAGAAATTCTGTGAGACTTTTAATCTATATATATTTGATATCACATACGGCTCTGTAGAAATCCTCTTCTCAGGGATTTGGTGTGACCTATGTTTTGTGTTAAGATGGTGTGATCTTTTTCTTTGTTGGGATTATCTGCGTTTCCTCCTCCATCATCCATTTTGATTGTGATTGAGACAAACCAAGATGGATGAGAAGGAGGAAGGTAGGCGTCGGGAGAGCAGGTACATAAGGATGGTGAAGGCTATCTTCAAGGTTTGCAGGAGACAGGCGGTTCCGCTCTACTCCTGCAAATACTCTAGAAAGGACTTCACGCTCTGGCAGCACATAGCTCTGCTGGTCATGATGCAGAGAATGAGAAAATCATACCGTGAGTATGTGAATGACTTTCTCCCCGTAACTGAGCGGTTGCTAGATGTACTTGGCCTCTTGAAGCTTCCACATTTCACGACGATAGAGAAGTTCATGCTGAGGGTGCCAGGCGCTCTTCTTGAAAGGGTTCTTGGAGGGTTTCTCTACCTGACAAGAATCAGGAAACAGATGTTCAGCCTAGACTCCTCAGGCTTCTCACCTCACCACGTCTCTTACTACTATGCCCTGAGAACGAAAGATGATATCCTCTCCGGGATGAGAAAACAAGTCAAACAGAAGTAGAGACGCGAAAAATAGAGTAGGTGAGATACTGATGAGAGCGAGGCGCTTCATTAAGCTCACGATAGGGGTTGAGCTCAAGACTCAGATTGTGACGTCGATTAAGGTGAGGAGAGGTCCGGCTAACGATAACCGTGATTTCACTTCGGTTGTGAGGAAGGCGCATGCAGTCAAGCCCATCAAGGTTGGCATCGGGGACAAGGGGTACGATGCTGAGAAGAACCATGAGCTGCTAAGAGACGAGCTTCATGCTCAATCAATAATCCCTGCGAGGCAACAGCATGTTCCTGTGTGGAGAACTAAAGGCCGTTACAGAAAGCAGATGAAGAGGAGCTACTCAAAGAAGAAGTATCACCAAAGATCCAAAGACGAGACCATATTCTCCGTGATCAAGAGAACGATGGGTGACGAGGTAAGATCAGTAAAGACAAGAGCCCAAAACAACGAAATGAGGCTCAAAATAATCTCATACAACGCAGCAAGAATTACCAATATCGCCTATTCTTTACTCAGAGGGTTTCTACAGAGCCTCACATACAAAAAAATTAAATATGTACTGATATATTAACTTCATATGAATTCATCAAAGAATGAGAACAGACTTCTTCTTCCAGCTAGATTCATGTTAGCGTTCATATGGATTATGGGTGGCTCATTAAATATGATTGATATGTCTACACCTGATGCTGCTGACCGATATGGAACTTTGTTGGGTCAAGTATGGTCAAAAGGACTTAAGATAGAACTTCAAGTGCCTTCTACTATTTATTTATCAGATACTATTCCTGAAAATCCAATTCCTTTCGCTAGAACAATCCTATCTGATATCGTGGCTCCTAATATCAAGATTTTTCTTTTAATGGCTCCTCTGACTGAATTACTTATAGGAATAACACTGCTTCTAGGTTTTATGACCAGATTATCTGCAATAGGCGCAATATTCATGAATCTTACAATTCTTTTAGCTTCAGGTCATACTCATCCTGGAATCCTTAGAGTAAATTTGTTAATGATGGCAGTAGCAATAACACTTCTCCTATCAAAAACAGGAAGATATATTGGCGTTGATAAATATCTAGCAAAAAAATATCCAAACATACCACTTTGGTAATTAATTAAAACAAAGAAATTAATCCGCTAGGATTACGACTTGTTTAAGTTCAAATCCACAATATATTTTACTCGATTGAGCTCAATAGGTACTATTTGATTTCACTTAATTTTCTTATTCCGATATATAGCAATGAAATTGCAATTAACGATAAGATAGCTGTTAAGATTAGATGATCATATAATAGAACAGTTAGCGGGTCTATATTTGAAAAATCTGTTTAGAAGTTAAGCCGTTTCTAGGTATTTCAATCCCAAGTATTATCGAAGTGAACATTACGAAGATAAGATTTATAGCTATACGTATGTTTCTATCTCTTGACTCTTCAGCGAAAACTGGGCTAACTAGAGTAAGACCAAGAACAAAAGCTAATGTTGCGATTGCTCTTAGAGCACTTAAAATCGTTACTGTATCCAAGAAGGTCAATGTGATTTGAGGAAGTATTGAAGTCGAAACAAAAATAATAGCTGCGGCTAATGGCACTGTCACAAGCAAACTTTGTAGAAATCTAGCCTTCACAAATCTACCAATACCTGACGGAGATTTCTTATACAAGTAGAACGTATTCTTTCCTCGACTTATATTACCGACTACGAATAATGCATTAGAAAATGCTTCTGTAGTTATCGTGGTTTATTTCGGGAAGATTCACCCAGGTAGTCAGCAATATTTTTGGTCTTCATCTAACAAACAATAATGGTATTCGCTTAAAACATTAAGCGGGCCCGGAGGTATGCGCTTAATCATTTCGGCATGCTCTTTCCCCCTTTCAGTAACATGTATGCCATAGCTTCCGTCTGCAATTCTACCTATGAAGACAAGAAAACTGCCTTAACTAAATGTTATGATGAAGAGGTTGAGTTACTCGCAAAAAATATTATGACTGCTTCAAAAAATACGAAGTCTAAGCCAGCGGATTGGGTATATGATCATAAATCAAATTGACCCCTCCCAAAAAATTAGTGAATATAGGAATTTAAGTCCGATAATACGTAATGGGAGTTGCCAAGTCATTAGAATATTTTTCACATATCGACAAGAATTTGTTCTCCTTCCACCTTCACTTCAAACACATCTTCTGGTTTCTTCGCAGGATTTCCCAATACTTTTCCAGTTTTAATGTCAAAAATTGAACCGTGACAACGGCACTGGATGCTTTCATCTTTGACCATACCATCCGAAAGTCGGCAACCCATGTGTGTACAGATGTTTCCTATCGCAAAGTATTTGTTATTCAAATTGACAATTAATATGGCTTTGCCATTTCCTTGAAAACCCATTTTTTCTCCGGGCTTCAGAACATTTGTAGAAGCTACTTTTACAAACACCATAATTGATACATCCTCGACATATTCTTCTAGCTATAAATTTTGTCGGGTAATTTATCTTAACAATCTAAACCAATTCCAAATAAGGATTTTGAGCTAAAATAGTTGGTTTAAATGTCCTGTCAACATATTATATTGAAGGTTGGACTCATGTAGGGGTGAATACCTCGGGTCCACAGAGTTACGGCATCAATACTGAAAACAAAATGTCCAAGTGAAAAATCCATTTTGCAGACCTACCTAGGGGTTAATCCCTCCGAGCCCGCAATCAATTATAACTATAGGAATAAGTTGAATACTGAGTCACAAATGGCAATAAGATGTATTCTCTCTTCTCTATTCGGTGATCTAAAGTTGATTATAAATTAATCATTTTTCAAAAAAAGTAATGTCACCTAGTCCCGATCAAGATCGTCATATGCGAAGAAGGAACAAAGTATTTCCAGAATTTGAACCAAAGTTTTTAGGTTTGGATAAAGTTTAAAGTTGTAAATTCATCGAGATGGTATGGTAAATTTGCATGCAGTTTGAGTTGGTGGCACCGTATGAGATGTCACCTGGCCAGAAAGAGGCTGTGGAAATGCTCATGCTGAATTATTTGGAAAAGGATAAGCAGACTCTTCTTGGAATAACTGGAAGCGGCAAAACATTTGTTATGGCTAACTTGATTAATAGGATTCAAAAGCCAACTTTGATTATTGCTCATAATAAGACTTTAGCCGCTCATCTTTACACAGAATTGAAGGATATTTTCCGAGGAATCGAGTTGAGAATTTTATTTCTTGTTATGATTATTATCAGCTTGAGTCTTATTTGCCTACGACTGATACATATATTGTGAAGGATTCAAGTGCGGATGATCAGATTGAGAAGATGAGGTTGCGAGTAATACAAAACTCTTCTTGCCCTATTTTGCTTGTCGAAATGGTGACTATTTGTGTGGTTTGTTTTCCTGGTGCAGAATGATTTTATTTCAGTTTTTTCAGAAATGGTTTGCCGTACTTTGATACATAATCTTATAACAAAAGAATTACGTATTTTGCGTTGAGTACTTATGCATCACCCACTTCTTATAGCTGAAAATTGTTCGGAGATCTTATCGCTAAATGGTTAGGAAAAGGAATGTTAAGTCTGTCAGACAGACAATAGATGGACGGATATGGAACCATCCTATAGTCAATTTAGATAGGGTTGGAGAAGTTGCCATATTCTTCGAAGGTAGAGAGATAAAAGCCTATGAGAATGAAACTGTAGCTGCAGCCCTATATGCGAATGGGTTGAGGATCTTTAGTAGGAGCTTCAAGTATCACCGTCCAAGAGGCTTCTTCTGCGCGATAGGAAAATGCTCCTCTTGCATGATGACTATAGACGGGCTTCCAAACATTCGTACTTGCGTAACACAGGTTCGCGACGGTATGAGAATAGAAAGACAAAGCTCATTTCCAAATGTGGATCATGATATACTAAATGTAATTGACAAACTTGATTATTTCTCTATATCAAGCGGCTTCTATCATAAAAAACTCATAAAACCATCGCTCCTGAGAAACTTTTATCTGAATACCATGGCGCGATCGATTGGTCTGGGAAGACTTCCTGAAGATTCTCATAGGGATGATCCCCTTAGACTTGGAACGGTGACTATGAATGTTGAGATCGCTGTAATCGGGGGTGGACCTGCAGGGCTTATGGCCGCTTTGGAAGCAGGTCGATTATCCAGAAATGTGGTTATTATTGATGATAAATCAAGGCTTGGTGGCCAGCTTGTTAAACAGACTCATCGGTTCTTCGGTGCCTCAAAGCATTATGCAGGTACAAGAGGCATACGTATAGCCGATGAACTTTCAACGGCCATATCTAATCAGAAGAGCATTACTTCACTTATTAATACGCGAGCTTTTGGAATATTCGAAGGAAAGATCATAGGAACAGTTCAGAATGATAAGCTCCTAAAGATACATGCCAAGAAGATTATAGTCACAACAGGGGCATACGAGCGCACACTTGTGTTTGAGAATAATGATCTTCCAGGCGTCTACGGCGCAGGAGGCGTTCAGACGCTGATGAACACCTATGGGGTCAAACCGGGTTCTAAGGTATTAATCGTGGGCTCTGGGAATGTCGGACTTATCCTAGCTTACCAACTCTTGCAGTCAGGCGTTGAAGTGCTGGCGGTGGTGGAAGCTATGCCCACAATCGGTGGCTACGCCGTGCACGCTATGAAGGTGAGACGGTACGGTGTCAAATTCATGCTTCGCCACACAATAATCAGAGCATTGGGCCATAAGAGGGTTGATGGCGCCATTATTGCTAAGCTCGACGATGCTTGGCAGCCGATTAAAGGAACCGAGGAGATAGTAAAATGCGACACCATCTGCATAGCTGTTGGGCTAATTCCCACATACGAGCTTGTTCAACAGGCTGGAGCTAAATTAAAGTTCTCAGGAGAACTAGGCGGATTCGTTCCTCTTAGAACAAAACACATGGAAGTAGCAGATGGTATCTATGTGGCTGGAGATATCTCTGGTATTGAAGAAGCGACCACTGCTATGCTTGACGGCCAAATAGCGGGACTACACGCTTCTTTGAAGATAAAGCATGGAGACGATGATGTAAAGAGACGCATTCAGGAGCTACTAGAGGAGCTAGATGCTGTTAGAGATGGCCCATTTGGGGTTAAAATTAAGGAAGGCTTAGCTAAGGTTCTTATAAATGAGGGGAGTTTAACTGACTCAGCCTGAGTATCTGAAGACAGGTATCTTAACGACCGAAGAAATGAAGGCTCTTGGCCTATATCCTCCCAATGAAAGGATTAATGCAATAAGGCCTGTTGTGGTTTTTGAGTGCCCACAAGCTATCCCATGTGACTCATGCCTTGAAAGCTGCAAGATAAAAGCTATCAAAATGGATAATATTAACGATATACCCATAGTGGATTTTGCAAAGTGCACAGGTTGCGGAAAATGCCTGATGAGATGCCCTGGATTGGCTGCATTTCTTGTTCAGGTTGTTGGTGAACGGGGATATGTTACAATGCAATATGAGTTTTTGCCGATTCCAAAGAAGGGTGAGAAGGTTACCTCTCTTGATAGATCAGGTAATGAGCTGGGAGAAGCGATGGTTGTGAGAATCATTCCATCTGAGCGTAATGATGGAACAGCCATTGTGACAGTGGAGATACCTACAGAGATTGTGATGGAGGTTAGGGCGATAAAGCCTCAGAGGTGAATGTAAGTGACTAAGAAAATAATCTGCAGATGTTTAGACATAACTGAGGATGATTTGTTAAAAGCTATAGCGGAAGAGTACGATGACGTAGAATCACTCAAACGCTTTTCAGGCTTTTCAACGGGACCTTGTGAGGGGAAAACTTGTATGATGCATGTCATCCGGCTACTAAGTCTAAAGAAAAGTCTGAAACCGCATGAGTTACATCTTCCTGTCCTAAGACCACCTGTTGATCCGGTTCGAATAGACTTACTTGCAAGTGAAGAATAAAGTGGCCAGTGGAATAATAATCGGAGGAGGAGTAACAGGTTTCAGCATAGCGTATAATCTTGCCAAAAGAGGCGTCAAGATCACCTTGCTTGAACAGAGCTACCCAGGTTACGGATCCTCAGGCAGATGTGCTGGAGGAATTAGAAGCCAGTGGAGTAAGGAGCATGAAATAGTTCTAGCTAGTGAAAGCGTTAAGATACTAGAAACGCTATCCGCCAAACTCGGTTACAATATACTCTTCAGACAGGGAGGCTATCTAATACTAGCCGAAGACGAAGCTACACTAAAGAGTCTAACTAATGACGCTCAAATCCAGAGAAGATTAGGAGTTAAGACTGAGATCTTGACTAAAGAGCGAGTCAAGAAGATGTTGCCATTCATCAAGACATCGAGAATAGTGGGCGGCACTTTCACTCGTAAGGACGGTGTCTGTCATCCTTTCGCACTTCTCAATGGATACAAGTATGGGTTCAAAACTTTAGAAGGAGAGATTTTAAAGTTCACAAAGGCAGAAGGACTTGTCGTACGGGGAGATGAAGTTAAAAGTGTAAAGACCCGAGAAAAGACCATTGAAGCGGACTTTGTAGTCGTAGCTGCTGGAGCATATTCAAAAGATCTCCTTAAGACCATTGGGATAAATATTCCAAGTAAAGTATTCAAAGCTGAAATTCTAGCAACCGAACCCTTACGGGCATTCCTAAAGCCTATGGTCACCTGCATGCCATCTACATTATACTTTAATCAGTCTCTAAAAAGCGAAGTTGTCGGAGGTATGTTTGAGCCGTTAAATGAAGGCTACAGCCTAGAGTCTTCGCTTGAATTCCTAAGAAACTTTTCAAAGAAGATAATGATGATAGCACCCTCTTTGGGACACGTCAATATACTTAGAGCATGGGCTGGACTTATAGAGTTCTCACCCGATGAGTCTCCAATATACGGTGAAACCGAGATTGATAATTTATATGTAGCCTGTGCAGATTCGGGTAAAGCTTTTACATTTGCGCCGAAAGTAGGGGAACTTTTCGCCGAGTTGATCATAAAAAATAGAACTAATCCAAGTTTATCAAGATTTTCGTTGAAAAGGTTCGAAAAAGCAGCATAGGATTCTACCCTTCACTAAAGATGTAATGCGTTTGCTTAACAGCTAATGAACTAATATAAAGTCATCAATAAACGACGCTCATCTTGCACCTCTATACTTAGTATATAATATATCATAATGATCTCAAAGCTTAACATTCTTTATATATTTCTACAGTCAATCAAAAAGTGAGTTGCATCACCTCCTCCATCCATCTCGTGGATAGTCAGAGCCTTCTATTCAGGTGAGCGCAGAGGACGGTTATCATGAAGGGCATCGTCACCCGATACCCGGCTGTAATTTTCTCCCCGTCCT
>DATBXD010000182.1:0-4194 GCA_036514475.1 Nitrososphaerales archaeon | reverse complement strand
GAACGCGTCATGTGAAGGACCATCACCTTCATCAGCAGACAAGCTTCTAGCAGCCTCAGTGCATGTAAAGATACGCTGAGACGCCAAGATGAAGTTTATGTAATCAAGATCAGTCACCTTTGGAAAGTTTACCATAACAAGTAACCATCCAACTCAAAGGTATCAGAAGCGAAGTCAAAACTCTTACCCAGAACAGTCTAAAACATCAACTGCGTAACTCCTATAATTATTAGATGCCTTATTTACTGGAGAAATTAATCTCCTCAATCAAATGAAACAAATATAGAACATTGCTAGAGTAAAATCGTCGTTATTCAAATGAATATTCATTATTAGAGTTAATTAAAATAGAAAATAAGCTTGGAATAGGTAATATAATTCATAATTGCTTCCGAAAAGGCATTAGAAGGAATGTAAGTTTAAGTTAATATATGATTGAAATGTTTACAAATGGGTTAAGATATAATGTTAGATGGATATCGGAAGGTATCATCAGCTCTAATAAGTGTACACAACAAACAAGGATTATCAGATCTTGCATCAAAACTCAGTCAACTAGGAGTTAAGCTAATTGCCACCAGAGGAACGCGCTCAGTATTAGAAGGTGCAGGCATTTCAGTTACAAAGATTGAGGATTTTGCACGTTTTCCAGAGTTGTTAGATGGTAGAGTTAAGACCCTGCAACCTGAAATACTCGCTGGAATTCTAAGTAGACGTACCAATGCACATCTCGAACAACTGAAGAGATTTAACATTGAACCGATTGATATGGTTGTATGTAATTTCTATCCATTCGAACAAGTTGCTTCCAAGACGAGTGCAAGTTTTGAAGATATTATTGAAAACATAGATATCGGTGGCCCAACAATGGTTCGAGCTGCAGCAAAGAATCATGAATCAACCGCAGTAGTTACCTCGCCAAAACTTTACGATAAAATCATACACGAATTGCAATCCAATAATTGCAGCCTTTCTCAGGAAACTAGGCTCGCACTAGCAGAAATGACTTTTGGAATGGTTGCTGCATATGATATAGCCATTTACAATGGAATTGCTAAATTCGGTAAAAGAGTTATTTTTCCAGATAGATTCTTTATTTCTGGAACCAAATTTGAAGATGCCAAATATGGTGAAAACCCAGATCAAAAGGCGGCTGTCTATAAATTAGACGGATACAAAGGAATGCTGAGTTGGTCTCAGCTTCACGGCGATAATCGTTCATTCAATAATCATTTTGATATTGGGCACGCCTACGAAATCCTGGATGGTTTCAACGACGTTATAGCAGCTGCAACGATAAAACACGGTAATATTAGTGGATTTGCTTTCTCACCAACAATTGAAGAATCATATAAACTGGCTCATGAGTGTGATCCAGAAGCTGATTATGGTTGCACAACTGTCTTGAATAGACAGATTGACGCAAAAGCTGCTAGATTAATTGGAAAGAATTCAGACTCTTCTGACAAATCCGTTTATACAGAAATAGTTGTTGCTCCAGGATATAATAATGATGCATTGGAAATTCTAAAAGCTAAACAAACAAAGAAAATCAGAATAATAGAAGTAACGGAGTATACTGATTATCAATTTGATCTAAGACTGATTCAAGGTTCGTTATTGGTTCAAACACCGCCGGATTATAATAATAAATTGAACCTAAGTAGTTTATCCTTCCCAACTAAAATCAAACCAGATGATGCAACATTGAATAAATTACTTGCAGCTTGGGAACTTGTGAGAAAAGTTGAATCAAATGGGGTGGTTATATGCGAAGGCATTTTCGAAGGTGGTCTTCTAACCCACTTTTGGACTTTAGGCGTAGGTAGCTTCAGAAAGAGAAACGGTGCTGTAAAAATAGCTCTTGATAATGCTGGAAAAAGGGCGACTGGCGCGATAGTTGCTTCAGATGGATTCTTTCCATTTCCTGATAGCATAGAACTGTTGGCTAACGCAGGGGTTAAAGCTGTGATTAGTCCGAGCGGTTCAATTAGAGACAAGGCGATAATCGAATCTGCAGATAAGTTTGGTATATCTCTTGTTCTAACTAATATGAGAGCATTTAAGCATTAAACATAATATTGGATACTTTATAGTAAGAATAACTTTACAAAATAGTTGTTGAGTAGAGTAGATATTGAATAAAATCGAAGAATTACTAATGAAGAAACTCTCCCAAGAAGATTTTGAATTGGCAAAAACGCTAATTGACATGCCTGTTTCGAGGATACATAGTTTTATTCAAGAAATGGCCGAGGAGGCTGAATCTTTGTGAAGCTAAAACGAGTTGAAGTTGAATGCTTTAGAGGATTAGTCAAATCAAAGTTTGAACTTGACGACTTGACCGTATTTTCCGGTGAAATGGGTGTTGGTAAAACAAGCAAATTGCTTGCCATTCTATATTGTTTAACAGGATCCGCTCCACAAGGTATGAATCTAGATGATATGATAAATATTGATTCAGATCATATGTGGGTTAAGATAGAAGGTGAGCATAACGGTCAGAAATTCATCTTTGAAAGGAGTAAAAGAACAGGTCGACCATCGTCTTTTAAAATAAATATTGATAATTTACCTAAAGTCAATGAGAATATATTTATTGACGGACGTGACATATTTAGATTCTTTTTAGGGGCTCCAACTGAGAAGGCTTTAAAAATAGATACTTTATTGGGGCTATCAAAGTTCTCCCAAGTATCTTCAGAAATAAATACCAATCACATTGAGCGAAGAATAAATGACCTCAAAAATAGATTGGAGGAGATTGCTCAATTAACAATTCTGACGGAAAAGATCAGAATTACCCAATCAGAATTGAAACAGGTTGAAGAAGAAATCTCTATTGTTTCTAATAATCTCTATGAAAACTCTGAAAAATACTCTATTGCTGAATACGTTAAGATTAAGGCTGATGAACATTACAAAAAGAATATTGAAATTCAAAGTAAAAAAAGACTCATTACTAGCATTGAGGAACAGATACAATCAATCAACGTTGATTCAAACAGGGTTGAAGAAACAGTTAATGAATTAAATTCAAAACATAGTGCTTCGCAAAAAAGAGTTGCTTTTCTCGAAGCCGTTATGCAAATTCTCGAAATAGATGAAAGAAAAATCAACGATGTCTCTACTTGTCCGATATGCGGGGCTTTAATATCTCCTGATGCTTTAGATAGATTTAGACATTACGATGAAGAGTACCGCATATTAATAGGCGAAATCACTGAAGTGGAAGTTGAGATTGCTTCTAAAAGAGAGTCATTTGAAGAAGCAGTAAGAAATAAAGAGAAGAAAGAAATTCTAACTAATCAGCTAAACAAGCTAAAACTGGAATTGTCAAACGTAACGTTAGAAGTTATACAACAGGAGGATGTGAAGAACGCAGAAGATTTATTGAATAAACGCAATAAGCTAAAGCAGAGAGCATTAGAACTTGAAATAAGAAGAAACTCTTTAAAGGATAATCTGGAAACTTACCGTTCCCTTCACGGATCATTGCAACAAATTACAGTTGAAGAAGTGAATATCCGGATAACTAACTTGGAGAAATTAATGATTAGATTATCAAGAATTAAGTCTGCTTTAGTTGAATCGATAAATGAAATTAGAACAAATCAGATAAGCAATTTAAAATCTTCTTTCAAAGAGACATTTAAGAAGATATACCCATATGATCGACTAACGGGCGTTGATTTTGAAAACGTCCTAGTGCGAGGCAAAGAAATTATTCAAGTAAAAGGTGAACTCGGAGACAAATGGATACATCCCCATCAGATGAGCACAGGTGAAAACGTCGCGATAAGTTTCGCCCTATTATTCGCGGTTAACCAATTAGATAACACCCCGATATTTCTTCTAGATGAACCTGAAGAGGGATTAGATGAAAACGGAATCAAAGGTTTGGTTGACATACTTAAACAACTTAAAAAATCAACGCAATTATTAATTGCTACCCGAAGCTCAATGCTCGAAAATAGTTTAACATCTTAAGTACAACAGCTTTTCAGAACGTGATATTTTCATTGAATGCTTGATTAAGAAACCATATCTTATTTGTAGAGTGACACAATTAATGTCAGTAAAGCGTGCCAGAGATAATGTCACTCTTTTGCCATGGTTTTGGCATGCTTGTTGAAGTATCTCTTATCGTTATAGATTGATGCAGGAGTCTTCCAACCGTGAGGCTCTTGCTTC
>DATBXD010000181.1:0-3975 GCA_036514475.1 Nitrososphaerales archaeon | reverse complement strand
TTTTACTTGATAGCTCAAACCTGTATATTTTCCTCTTGTCGCTTTTGCCAAGAATATCAGCGGTTATCCGCCATTCTTTCGAAGTGACTATTACCGGGATCAGTTTGGCTGTGGCTGTTCCGTATCTGTCAACCATTCTTAGTAGCGACAGAGGGCCCTCGACTCTAACATGGGTCTCACTGTTCTTCTCCACAATGTAGATTAGTCCTAGCCGTTTTATTTCTCTGAAGATGTTTTTCCAGTTGTTTGAAACTGTGAATTCAAGCCATTGGGATTTGAATAGTAAAGTCTGGGTCTGAGATAGGTTATACTGTTTGAGCAGATCTTGAGGCTTAATATCTTCAATATTTTTCAGGATAAGGTTCTCATCCAAGTCGCTCCACAGTGAATTCTCAAGTTGATCCGAGGTGACTCCAGCTTTCTCAGCGGAAATCTGAATTATCTGGGCTCTGCTCATGCTATCTGGAACTTTTCTCTTGCTTGCTTCGCCAAAAACCAGTCTTCTAGCCTCGCTAGGATTAAGAATAGTATCTGCTTCGAAGACGCATTTTCTCTCTAGGATGTGTGTTAAGCCTCTGACTAGTCTAAAATCGAATTCTTCCTCTATGCTTTGGATGTTTCTATCTATTACTGCTCTTTTCAATTCTTTTGAATTTTTGAATGAACTAATGATTTGTTTCGCGAGTTCTAGATTTTCTAATGATAGTTCTGTATAAACTGGTAAAATTTGTCCCTGGCTTATTCTTGCCCTAAGTAGGGGTGTGGGTATCATTGTGTGGTTAGCCCTCGCTTTCTTCTCCAGCTTACTCTTGACTCTGATGTTTGATTTGTTATTATTTCGATTAGCTTAGCTGTTTTTCCTTCCTTTTTTCTTAGAAGCCGCCCAAGTCTTTGAATAAACTCTCTTGAGCTTCCACTCCCGCTCATAATCACGCCCAAAGAGACTTCTGGAATATCTATGCCTTCGTCTAAAACCCTTGAAGTTACTATTGTTATGTAAGTTCCTTCTTTGAATAGTTTTAGCGTTTCAGATCTCTCTTCTTTTGGCGTCTTATGCGTTATATATGGTATTAGAAACTCACTTGAAATTCTATGCACTAAGCTGTTATGCTGGGTGAAGATGATGGTTCTTTCTTTAGGATTCTCGTTGAGGATATTTCTTAAAGCTTCTATCTTGGACGCACTGTTAAACGATATTGATATTGCCCTGCTCCTCGCCAGAATGGCTTTGCGCGCTTCAGAGTCGCGGTTGCTTCTCCAGATTATGCGCATCAGGTCTTGAGGTCCTCTCAGTACTAATCCGTTCTTCTTGAGATAGTCTTTGAAAATCTTAAAGTTAACATTATACTCTGCTTTCTCATCATCTTTCATTTCAACTGTGACTCGCTCCAAATTATAGTCCGAGAGATATTCTCCGGTAAGGTCATCTGGTTTTAGGCAGTAGACGACTCCTCCGATGAGTCTTGGAAGCTCTTTGTGAAGCCCGTCCTCTCGTTCATAGGTCGCTGTCAATCCAAGCCTATATGGTGCGATGAACATCTCAGCTATCTGCCTGTAGCCTTCGGCTGGAAGATGATGGCATTCATCGAAAATAATCAGTTTGAACTTGTTTCCTATTTCTCCAGCTCTTATGTAGGCAGAGTCGTATGTTGAAACTGTAATCGCTTTCAGATCAAATAAACCGCCGCCGATAACCCCGACCTCGATTTTGAACTCTTCTTGCAATTTGTTTCTCCATTGATCGACTAAGTCTAAGGTCGGTACGATAACAATTGCAGGTTCGTTGACCATTTCGATGGATTTAATCGCTATTATCGTCTTGCCTGAGCCGGTGGGAAGCACAATTACTCCTCTTTTCCCAGATTCAGCCCACTTGCTAAGGGCTTCAGTTTGGTATTTTCTTAGATTCACCGTGCTTTTCATAAATGGACTTGGCACCAAGTCTAAAGCGTCGTCTTTGAACTCAACTCTGCTTCTTGTGAAGTAGTCTAGAATCTCTTGATAGTAAATCGCCTGTGCTCTGAACACTTTTAATCTATTATCATAAGTTGTGTAGGGCGCTCGAAAAGACCCTTTGATGATAAGGGTGCCTTTGTCAAATCGTATTAGGGGCTTCTCCATCATTAAATTAAGATGGATGCACTGGTTAAAAGTATGTTGACGAGTTACTCTTCGTCAAAAGGATGATTCAGGTTGGATGAATTTACTTTCAAGAACTGTTCTGGTTGTTATGGGATGATTTCGCAGCTGTTGAATCTTGTGTATTCAAAATCGTTTCTTGATACTTGTTTTGATTCTATTAGGTTTCTAATTCGTGGGAGCACACTGTTGATTTCACTAGTTAGGGTCTTGGCAGTTTTGCATACTATTTTAAACCCTTCGTCTCCCCAAAGCTTCGTTATGTTTGCGTAGAGGCATCGGCCGCCGCATAGATTGAGAGTTTTGCATGTTGTGCAGGGTTCGCCTAGTTCTGTTGTTCTCAATCTAAGTTCTTGAGGGCTTGTCACATCAATTCTTCCACAGTAATAATCCTTCATGCCAGACATGGCTGGACATGGGGTTATTGCACCATCTGTCTGGATGTTGAATTGCATCCACCCCGCTCCACACCTTATTTTGGTGCTCTGCCCAGTTAGAAGTGACTCTGTTATGCCCAGGAATGGGTATATTCTTTGGACTTTGCCCTTTTCTTCCATTGTTGCTACCCATTCTTCTATGAGGTTTACTAGACGCGGTTTGTAGCTTAGGTTCACCCAATCTATGAATTTGTTAGGTTCGAAGTCATTGCGCCAGAACTGTGCGTCAAGCTGCCAGTGAACAGCGTCAAAAACATCTTCTTTGAGAAGCAGGTGCCACACCTGCTTGTCTATTTCTGTCTCAGGCTCAACGGTCATCCTAGCTATTATCTCTCCTAGGAAGCCTTTCGCTCGTATTGCACGAATGTTATTCACTGCTTTCTTGTATACACCCTTTCCTCGGTTCGCGTCTGTTAGTGCTTCGTCTCCGTCTATGGAGACTAGAATCGTGTGTAATCTTCTGAGATATTCTGGTTCGAGCTGCTGGATGAGGAGGCCGTTTGTCTGGATCATGTACTTATCTGCTGGCACATTATTCATTATCTCTCTAACTTTATCTAATCGGAGGAGCGGTTCACCACCATAGAAAATCAAGTTCTCTATCCGCTCTTTGTTTGAGAAGGTCTTGAGATGTGAAATATCGTATGAGATGTCGGTTGGGATGTCGTAGTCTATATTTCCGAATCTTCCATTGTCGCTTCCAAAGTCTTCACAGCACTTGCCGTAACAGTAACTACATTGTAGATTGCAATTGTAAGTTAAAGTTACGAATAAATGCATGGTGCTACTTCTCCGCTTGTCACCAGCCCTAACAAAATGGCTGTAATAATCACTGCTACTGTAGATTATGTTTTGCTATGTTCATTTGAGTCATCTTGTGTTTTCTTTCGATTCGAATAGGATTTCACTTCTGTAACAAGTCGCATATTGAAACAGACCAACAAATGTTTCAGACAGTCAATTATTGAGTGCTCTAACTCTGTTATAATTAGATCTTTTCAATGAACATAGTGACTATAGATAGTGAAGTCTTTGCTATTTCTAATTCTCTGTATTAACTAAGTGGTTCTTAAGAGGATTTAAGAGGATAATTTGCTTCAAGGATAGCTTCAGTAGAGAGGAGAGATTACTTTTGCTTTTTGTTTTGTGAGTTTGTTTTTCCCGCTGAAGAAGAAGGTATATATATTGAGTTAGCTATACCTAATTAGGTAAGCCTAATTGGTGGAAGCATGTCGGCGATAGAGGTACTTGTAAACTCTTCAGCACCTCTTCTGATAACGTTCAGAGAAGCGTTAGAAGCGGCGCTCATAGTGAGCATATTGGCAGCCTACTTGAAGAAGATAGGGCGAGGAGACCTGAACAGACACCTCTTGACAGGTGTATTCGCAGCCATAATCGT
>DATBXD010000180.1:0-2497 GCA_036514475.1 Nitrososphaerales archaeon | reverse complement strand
AATCGGGATTCTCAGTCACTATGGTTTTTGGAACACGAATTCCACTTTGGGAAAGCAATGAGAGAGCATAGTACTTGTCAACTGCTTTTTCAATGCTTGAAGGCGGGTTTACGATGAAAAGGCCACCGGAGTCTAACCTGTGAAGAACGTTCAATCTAAAAATTATTTCGTCAAGTGAACCACGGCCTATCGGTCTAACTATAAGCGCGTCAAGATCTTTAATCGCGTCGATATTCCCATGGATGACAACTTCGCAGTCCCCGCCGATATTCACAGTAATATCTGAAAAAGTAAAGCAGACAGGCTCAACTTCATGCTCAACTAAGGCCCTTACGATTTGCGTAGAAGGCCAAGAATCCTTGCTTCTAGTAAGTAAACCTATTCTCAGATTAGTCAATATAGCCTATCGACTTCAGCAGTATCTCTTCATTAATCTTTCCAGCGGAATGGATACGACCTGTCTTAAGATTATTAACCGTGACAACAGCTGGAGCAAATAGACCAGCGTCTATCTTGTAAAAGTCAAATCCAGATTCTTTAAACGTGTCGTAGAATGGCTTGCCATATGATGATGATGTTGAAGAAGGAGTCTCCTTAACTATCTTATCAAGATCATCATCGTTTTCATGCTCAACTTCGAAGTAAACCCTACCACCGTAAAGAATCATATCATTTGTACGGCCCATAGCTTTATTGGATTTTGGATGAATCGGAGCTATTGGAGCCTCACCTATCCCGTAGCGGACAAGTTTTGGATCCAAGCCTCGTTCAGATAACTTGTGAAGCCCCATTTCAACGATTCTACCAGATATCTGAGTTGAACCGGCTAACGAGGAGGTTGGCGCAATAGCAACGTAGAGATTATTGGCTTCAACACCGCACTTCTCAGCGATGAACTTTGTAACATCTTCAGCGGGTTTCGAATCAGCTTCTAAAACTATTACCGCGACCTTTGAAGAATCTTTATAATCTATCTTCACGTAAAGCTCCTTAGGCTTAAGCGCAAGCGCTCTCGCAGGCCCTGATCCCATTGCGAAATACTCTCCAACAGAGATTCTCCAACCTGCAAACTGCGAGCCTAGCAAAGCTATTGAAGGATAGTCGGTGGCAACAACTATCGATGGAAGCACAAGCCCATCTATACTTACCGTGCCTAGCCCAGTGCTGCAAAGCCCTCCCATACACATATCTGTGAGGTACTTTCCAGCTAGAAAACCTCCTTTGGCAGACACACCCATGTCGATGATTGTAGAACCATCTACATTCACTTCAACAGTCACACCCAACTCTTCAGACTTGCCTACAGCGTCTTTGACAACTATCATACCGTGATCATTAACACTCATCGCCATAGGAGCACCTATTGACTTGCAGTTCTTTAAATGCATCTAAATAAGATCAAGATTAAAACTGAGTTATACTAGAGGTATATTTCGTATGAGGCTAGCTGAGGATTAGTATCTTTCTTAATTAAAATCTTTCCTTTACCAGATTCCGCGTTGTCACCAGAGAAGACGTAGAAAGGCCCAGATATTTTCTCTTCACCAACCTTTACCTTATCTTTTATCTCTTCTATTTGAAAGCCAGCAAGTAGATTCTCAGTCTTACCCGACAGTATCACCTTGCCACCTGTCATTGAAGCGCCGATTCTGGATGCACAATTACCACCAACATACACTGTTCCATCAATCAAATGTATCCCGGGATCTATTCCGGCGTTCCCAAGTATCTTTATTGTTCCACCGTCTAACCATGCTCCCGCGTCGCAACCAGCGTTGCCTTTCACAACGATAACACCGCCTTTCATACCTTTCCTAGAACCACGATAAGCTGCGCCTAGAAAATCGCCTGCATTTCCGTTTATCTCAAGTAAACCTCCTTTCAAACCAATGCCAGCCCAGTCACCTGCGTCCCCATTCACAGTTATGGAGCCACCTTTCATCTCAGCACCTACGTATAATCCAGCTCGACCGTTTATAACAATCCGGCCGTTAGTCATCTTCGCACCAATTCGCCTAGAGTTTGGAAGATCCCCGTTTATGACTAGTGCCACGTCGCTCAGATTTGATGTTGACTCACCGGAAATATCGAAAATGGAACCAAGAACAGAAGATCTGTTTCCGATCCAGATAGGGATTAATGCGATTTCCTCAATAGATTTACCTACGACTACGTCTGGGCTTAACTCGCGTAAATCTATTGGTTGAAACGGAACTTCACTTTTTAATCTGAAAATTATTTCAGCCATTTCTCAACTCACCTAAACATCCGCTTTAACCATAACTGGAGAAGAGTTAACAATATTCTTCTCAGCCACGATATAGTTATTCATCTGAACGGTATAGTATTTGTTGAATTTAGAGCGCAACTCCGACTCCATTGATTTTGCCAAGTCGTCAGAAACTTTTGAATCAGTCCAAAATATTCTTCCAGAAACAGATTTTACTAATTGACCATCTTTCACAACTATCTCACCCTCCTTTAGAGTGTAAGCAGC
>DATBXD010000179.1:0-9256 GCA_036514475.1 Nitrososphaerales archaeon | reverse complement strand
CTTGGTAAGTGAAGAGAAAACAGGATCAGCCCACATTAAGATAGCAATAATAGATAATAACACCATGAAGATGCGAAAGTTGACAGATTCAGAAATCGAAAAGTACTCTTTGAAAGCAAGAAATAGACAGCCAGCAGACGCCAAAGACGTGGCTAAGTAGATTTCACTATATTCGAAACCAATTAAAGTAAATGAATTGTAAAACCTGTCGTGCTAATTCTTTTTATAGGCCACTTTGAACAGTATTTAGTTGGAATAATGGGGACGATAATAACAAATGTCTGGAAAGTTTACAACTGTTCGTCTTTTGGTTGATGGCGAACATTTCGAGGTTTTAGTCAATCCAGATAATGCACTTAACTATAAATTAGGAAGAAATGTTGAATTGTCACATGTTATCGCTATCGATGAAGTATATCTCGACTCTTCAAAAGGTCTTAGAGCTAGTTCAGAGAAACTTCAGAAAAGTTTCCACACTACAGATCATATGGAAGCGGCTAAGATAATATTAATGAAAGGAGAACTTCAGCTTACTACTACCCAAAGACAGAAAATGGTGGAAGACAAGCGAAAACAAATAGTCTCTATTTTGACCAAAAACTTTATTGATCCAAAATCAGGTTTGCCTCATCCTCCTATAAGAATAGAACAGGCTATGCAAGAAGTTAGAGTTGTGGTAGATCCGTTTAAAGACGCTCAAGAGCAATCGAAACAAGTTATCGAGCAATTGAGGAAAGTAATTCCTCTAAAATCAGAGAATTTAAAGATACGAATAAAGGTTCCAGCCCAGTTTGCTCCACAGGCCATAGGTGCGATGAAATCGCTAGGAAGCATTCTAAAAGAGGAGTGGGGTTCGGATGGAGGATTAACAGCTTTGATTGAAATTCCAGCAGGTGTTCATGCAACATTGTTAGATAGACTTGGCTCAGCTACTAAGGGGTCTGTCCAAGCTACAGTAGAACATTAAGTGATTACATTATGTCAGAAGTAAAAAGAAAATACGTTATTCCGGGAGAATTGGTTGCAGAAGGGAGTTATAGAAACGTGAGCAACATATTTCGGGTTGAACAAAGATATTATTCAACCAGAATTGGGTTAGCCGAGGTTCTTGAAGATTCGGTTCGAGTTATCCCATTATCAGGTCCCTATTTCCCCCGAGTAGATGACCTTGTAATCGGTAAAATTACAGATTATTCAGCCTTCGCATGGGAAGTCGACATATCAGCTTGTCTACCAGCCTTCCTGCCTGCTCAATCTGTATTTGGAAGAGAATATTCCCCTGCGCGCGACTCGTTGACAAATAAGTTCGCTGTAGGCGATCTTATTGTTGCAAGGATAGCCGCATTCGACAGAACCCGCGACCCTTTACTAACCGTTTCAGATAATGGGTTGGGACTGGTAAGTAGTGGGGAGGTTGTGAAGATTTCTCCAATTAAGGTACCAAGAGTTATAGGAAAGAAAGGAACAATGATAAAAACAATTGAATCAGGAACAAATTGTAGGTTGACTGTAGGTCAAAACGGTCTTATCGTAATAGATGGATCTGCCGAAGGTATTCTGAAAGCAGCCTCTGCGCTTAGATTAATAGAAGAAGAAGCTCACATAGCAGATCTAAATCAAAAAGTACAAGAGCTCATTTCTAAAACTAGTGGAGTTGAAAGAAATGAGTAGTTTGATTAATTCAGAAGGAAAACGTAGAGATGGAAGAGGAATTGATGAATTAAGACCCATAAAAATGCAAGTTGGTGTAATTCAAAACGCTAATGGTTCAGCTTATATTGAATTTGGGAAGAATAAGATATTGGCAGGTGTTTATGGTCCCAAAGAAGTTCATCCAAAACACATGGCTTTATCTGATACTGCGGTGCTTAGGTGCAGGTATCATATGACTCCTTTTTCTACCGATACAAGGAAAAACCCCGCGCCTTCTAGGCGGGAAGTAGAAATATCAAAAGTTATTCGAGAAGCACTTGAACCGGCTTTAATCCTAACTGATTACCCACGAACTGCAATAGATGTGTATGTCGAAGTTCTTCAATCTGATGGTGGTTCACGATGTGCCGGAGTAACGGCAGCTTCATTGGCTTTAGCTGACGCGGGAATAAATATGCTTGACCTTGTTTCGGGTTGTGCTGCTGGTAAGATAGGTGGAATTCCTGTTGTAGATCTTGATGATCCTGAGGATAAAGAGGGTGATGGGGATATGCCAGTGGCAATACTTCCAAACTTGGGGAAAGTAACTCTTCTACAAATAGACGGAAAGTTCAGTAGTGAGGAGTTTGAAAAGGCGTTTAGTTATGCGCGAGAAGGATGTATGAAGGTGTATGCGATGCAACGAAAAGCCCTAATGGATCACTATTTTGGTGCAGAGGAATCGATCTAAATGGCGTCAAAGAAAGCACCGGTTGTTACGCGTATAAAACGTGCTCAATTATCTAGTCTTCTATCAAAGGGAAAGAGACTTGACGATAGAGGTCTTCTTGACTATAGGCAAATATCCGTTGAGATAGGTGTTATCGAGAAAGCCAGTGGGTCTGCTATCGTGAAGATTGGTAATACTAAGGTAATAGCAGGGGTTAAAGTTCAACTCGATAAACCATTCGAGGACACACCTGACAAAGGATTGCTAATAGTTACAGCTGAAGTATTGCCTATAGCGTCCCCATACGCTGAACCAGGCCCACCTGACGAAGATGCTGTTGAGCTCGCAAGAGTTGTAGATCGTGGGATTCGTGAATCTGGTATGATTGATGTCTCGAAATTATGTCTGGTCCCGGGAAAAAAGGTATTAGCAGTCTTCGTGGATATCAGTGTGTTGAACGTTGAAGGCAACCTTTTTGATGCAACATCGTATGCAGCTGTTACAGCTCTATCATTATCAACAATGCCTAAATATGAAATAGAGGAGGGTGATACAGTAAAGGATACTGGAGAGAAAGTGCCTCTACCTATAACAAATCTTCCTATCTCTGTTACGATGGCTTTGCTGGAGAATAATCTTATGGTTGACCCATCTTTAGATGAGGAATCTATAATGAATGCTAGAATTACTTTCTCATCATCTGATAACAACACCTTATGCGCAGCTCAGAAGGGTCGTCCAGGTGGTTTTTCGGTAGAACAAATCAAACTAGCAGCTTCCACTGCTTTATCCAAAGGAGAGGAAATAAGACAGATACTACGTAGGTGTGTTGAAAATGGGACGAAGTAAGAACAAACCTCCACTGAAGGGGCTCGCACAAAAATATGGCGCAACTTTAAGGAAGCGCTATAGTCGAATATTTAGATTATTAAAACAGAAACGTAATTGTCCTATGTGCGGTTCTCCAAAATTCAAGCGCGAATCCGCAGGAATATGGATCTGCCAGTCATGTAACCACAAAGTTGCGGGTGGAGCTTACGACGTTTCATCATAGTCAATCACAACCTTTTTCAAAACAGATTAAAATTCAAGCTTCGATCGAAGTATATCTCGAACGAAAAATAGTTTTGGCCGTAGCTGAGGCGCTCAAACCAGAGCTTAAGAATAGGTCAGATAAGTTCGTAAAAACTAAAGTCAAAATTATTGATGATACCATTACATTGACTATGAAGCCATCAAGCATTTCCGATTTGAGGGCCGGGTTAAATGCATACATTAATCTAATAAAAGCTTCATCCGAAGCAGTTTCATCGGTTCCACTTCATAAAGACTTATCTACACATCTAGATAAAAAACCTGCAAAGGTGTAGTGGTATGAGTAATGAAGTTCCTCCATGGTTACGTGAACAATTAGCTCGGTTTGAACAATCTCAACAGAATCTCCAAGCGATATTGGCACAGAAGCAACAAGTGGAAATGGATTTAGCTGAAGTTGAGAAAGCATTAGGTGAACTTACTAGGTCTTTGCCAGACACTGTGGTGTATAAGTCAGCGGGTTCACTTTTGGTCAAAACTAATAGAGAAACCGTGATGAAGGATTTAGAGGAACAAAGAGAGCTTGGAAATACTAGAATTACCATTTTAGCTAAGCAAGAGAACAAATTGAAAGAAAGCCTTACGGAGATTAGGGCTAAGATTGAAGAAGCTGCACACAATCGGACGCAGCAGCCGTAGAGTACCTAAACATTATCAGCAAGCTTTATCAGAATTTCCATTTGTAAAAAAGGAACTGGTTAAGCGTGCAGTAGTAGTTTGTCACCGTCTGGCAGACGTTGATGCATACTGTTCAGCATACGGAGTTGTCAATATTCTAAGAGGAATTAATAAAGGAATTTCTGTTTCAATCCTAACTCCAGGCGGGTTAAGCATTCCTGCAAAAAGAGTTAGGGATAAGTATCCTATTAAACAATATAAAAAAACGGATTTTGCAAACGTAGATCTGATTGTCGTAGTAGATACCGGTAATTTGGAACTACTTGGTGATTTCATTGAACCTTTCGTTAACTCAAAAAGTGTGAAGGTGTTCGTTGATCATCATCCTTTAAGCAATTCAATAGTTGATGTCGCAGACCACATCATACTCGATGAATCGGTGACTTCTGCAAGTGAGATAATATATAATCTAATTACTGCTTTGAACCTTAACTTCAACAAGAAAGTATATCAGGTTCTTCTCACTGGCGTCTTTTTTGATTCTCAACATCTAAGGCTTGCCAACACTAGAACAATAAAGAATGTTTCTGAAATATGCAGATATGGGGCTTCAATAAGTGGTACATTGGATCTTCTCAACTCTCCACGGGATATATCTGAAAGAATTGCTCGGTTGAAGGGAGCTCAGCGAGTTTCATATTATCGTTTAGGAAAATGGGTGTTGGGAATCACAGAAATAGGATCTTACCACTCAGCGGTTGCTAAGGCTTTGGTGGATTTAGGAGCTGATATCGCTATTGCTACGAGTCGGATTAAGGATGCTGAAAGAAGGGTTTGTTTAAGGTCTACTCAATTATTCTTCAAAGAAACCAATCTTCATCTTGGAAGTGATATCGCTGAAAGAACTGCTACGTCTTTGAGCGGTTTTGGAGGGGGCCATCCTACGGCTGCATCTTTTACAGTTAGTTGTGATTTAGAGATGGCTTTGAAACTGGTGAAAAAAGGTATAGAAGATGGAACAGGCCATACATTGAGCAAGCTTGTTTAATTCACGGGGCGGATAACTGTTCCTTTACCTAAAAACCAGTATATACCAATAACTTAATAACTATTTTCTCATGTCAAAATGCGAGAAGCACATGGCAAGAGTATCAGATACTGCTCACTCATCAAATAATGGTCTAACCTTCATGCCTAGAAGTCGCGAAATAACGTTAATAGCCGTTTTTACTGCACTTGCAATAATACTTCACATGTCACCTCTTAAGTTTCCTGCACCATATGCACCTTATCTCATATACGAGATTTGGGAGATCCCCATAGTTACTGCGCTTCTTCTATACGGAATTCGAATAAGCGCTTCAATAGCTATATTTAATTTCTTAAGCTTACTAGTGTTCTTCCCCGGGACAATTCCAACTGGACCAATTTACAATCTGATAGCTATATTCTCTATGCTCCTAGGTATTCTACTTGCTATCAGGGTCAAAGGACTTATTCCCCAACTTCGTAATGTGATCCTGACTTTCGGGTTTACTTTGGCACTCGGTATTATAGCAAGAGTTCTAATTATGACTTTGATCAACTTTGTATTTCTTGCATTTCCTCCACCATTAGGATTCAACATGCCTAGAGATTATATATTTATAGCTCTTCCTCTTATCGGTTTCTTCAACGGCTCCGTTGCGCTTTACACAATAATACTCGGACGTTTCTTATCAACAGCTGTTAGCAAAGCAACGAGAACGCCGTTGAAATATATGTTATAAACATTTAAGATTAAAGTGTTATATTCCTTGCATTCTGATAAAGTCATTGAAAGACCTGAAAAAGATGAGATTATTTCTTTTAAGGATTATTCATTTACTTATCTTGGGTCTGAATTTCCAGTTCTAAGAAATATTAATCTGACAATAAGGAAAGGAGAACTGGTTATTATCGCAGGATCAAGTGGCTGCGGGAAGTCTACATTACTTAGATCTGTAAACGGACTTATACCACACATGTATTCTGGCGAAACTAAAGGTTCAGTCCATGTCAACGGGGTCGATGTTTCACGGGTTCAAGTGGTGGATCTGGCCAAGAAAGTGGGATTCGTATTCCAAAATCCTGAAAACCAAATTTTCATGTTTTCTGTAGAGCGTGATGTAGCTTTTGGACTTGAAAACTTGGGTTTACCGAGAGATGTTATTCGGGAGAGAGTTGACTGGTCTCTAAGGCTCTTAAGCATTGAGCATCTAGCGCAAAGAGCTCCTCATGAGCTTTCCGACGGACAGAAGCAGAGAGTAGCTTTAGCTGGCGTCTTAGCTATGAAGCCAGATGTTCTGATTCTAGATGAACCAACCTCCCTGCTCGACCCATCAACTGCTAAGGAGTTAATCGAAGTTGTTAAGATGCTGAATTCAGAACTCGGGGTTACTGTGATAATAGTTGAGCATAGGCTTGATTTAATTGTTAGTGATGCCACTAGAGTAATATGCATGAGTAAAGGGGAGGTAAAACTTGACGGTTCAGCACGTAACGTATTGTCTGATCAATTCATTTCTCTGTTCGGCGTTAGTACCCCCCTTCCAGCTCGTCTTAATTTGCTATTGAGAAACGAAGGAATATCTCTAGGTAAGTTGCCTTTAACAATTACTGAGCTAGTTGAACAGATTAATGTGAAGTTCAGATGATTGAATTCTCATCCGTAGAGTTTCAACATCCTAACGGTGTAACTGCGCTTAAAGGAATAGACTTGACAATAAAGTCAGGTGATGTTATTTCAATAGTTGGAGAAAATGGTGCGGGAAAAACTAGCCTCATCAAGCATATTAATGGACTGCTAAAACCTACAAAAGGCTCAGTGTCAGTTTTTGGTGTAGATACTCGTAAAGAAAGTGTATCTGCATTATCGAGGCATATCGGAATCGTTTTTCAGAATCCATCCCATCAGCTCTTCTCCGAAAGCGTTGAAGATGAAATCAGGTTTGGGATGATTAACTTTGGTTTCGAAGAAGAAGTAGTTGCGAAAAGGCTAAACTGGGCTCTAAACCTATTCGATTTGGAAAGATATAGAACCATTTCCCCAATGCTATTAAGTGGTGGTGAAAAAAAGCGGTTATGTTTCGCATCAGTGTTGTCCTGGGACCCTAAAGTTGTGATTCTCGATGAGCCTACTTCTGGACAAGATTTCTTACAAAAAGAGAATCTTATGAATGTAATTAAGCTTCTTTCATCCCAAGGTAAGACTGTAATAATCGTTACTCACGATATTGAATTTATTTGGCCCCTTCAACCTAGGATAGTAGTGATGGCTGGAGGACGAATTGTTAAAGATGGTTTATCTGAAAAAGTTTTGAATGATGAAGATGTTCTAAAAAGAGCGCGTCTTTTGAAGCCCCACCTTCTTTCTTTAACTGAAGGGCTGGTTGTTAAACCACGAGAACAGTTTTCAGACGTATTTGACGCGAAGAAATGGCTTGTCGATAAGTTAAGAGGCTAATTATAATGCAATGGATATCTCAGGGTTTTGTTTTCCGTCATACAAAATCGCGATTTCACGACCTAGACCCTAGAGTAAAGCTTCTAGTATCAATTGAATTATTTATTTTGTCCCTTCTTGTAAGCTCAATGCCAAAGGTTGCTATTGCCTTAACTGGAGTTCTTATCGTATCATTTTCTGCGAAGATTCTAGGTCGGATAAGCAAATCTCTATTATACACTTTTATGTTTTCCATATTTATTTTTGTAATTAATCTCTTAGTTGGCTATCCTCCATTAGAGGCACTGGTTATTGCAGCTAGATTTCTAACGATAGTTGGGTCTACATCAATATTTTTTCTAACAACTCCCCCAGATGAGCTAGAATTAGTGATGAAGTGGTTTCGCTTGCCTAGAGACCTGGTTTTTGCTTTTGTAACTGCAGTAAGGTTTGTGCCGGTTATGATGTTGGACGCTCTTCAGATAATGGATGCGCAAAAATCAAGAGGTTTGGAATTGCAGAAAGGGAATCCGTATTCTCGACTACGCCGCTTTATTCCAGTCCTAATTCCTTTGATTGTTGACGCTGTCATTAGGAGTGGTGAGCTGGCTGAGGCTATGGAGTCCAGAGCCTACGGTGCGGTCAGGAACCCAACTAGTATCTTTAGATTAGAACTAAAACAAAGAGACTATCTTTTATCAGTAGCAAGCATCGTCTTATCAGTTTCAACTGTCTATATGTTCATGTTTGTTATTTGATTCTTTCTCAATTCTGACTATTCCTGAATTACTTCATCCCTTTCATGGGTTTTGGCAATTATATCTCCAGAAATAGATTTGTGCTTTCCTATTGCGCAGAGAAGGGCTTCTTGAAACAAGTAGGAGTAGAGCTCAAACTCTCCTCCTCCATACATTGATGGTCTTTCGTGGAGTTGTGCTTCCAAGTAGCTCCAACCTTTTCCTTTCTCCATTCCACCGGGTAGAAAGAAAATAAGATCTGAGTTCTTAGTGAGCATTGATTCCTTGTAAGATGTTAGTGCAATGACATTGGCTCCTATTTTTTTAGCTTTTCTTGCCACATCTACAACCTCAGAAGTGTCTCCGGATCCTGATAACAGGAACACTAAGTCGTTCCGATCTATCACTTTCTTTATCACGTCACCCAAGAAATATACTGGTTTGAAGTCAAAATGGCTTAAGCGTAATGCAAAACAAACAGCAATTGCACCCGACCTACCTTTTCCATAGATATGAATAGCTGAAGATTCGTCTATCATCTCTAGAATTTTATTCATTTTATCTTTTTGTGCTTCAATTATTGGTGTAAATTCCTTTGCGTAGCCGTACAGTACTTCATAATACTCAAGCATCAGCTTTGAAAAATCAGATTTCATAATTTACAGACCAAAGGAATTAAGATAAGCTATTTAATTATTGTTTTCTCTAACGTACTAATGTACAATAATCGTGCAGAATCAAGGAGAATCCAAAACTAATGTCAATATGTTGCTGCGATAATAATTTTTCAACTTATTGAAGATTTACTGACAGATAAAATGAATAAAATAAAACCCTATTGTGCCTTGTGTTATCCTGGAATGAGTATACCCTTTTCTATGATGATTTGGCATAGTATATTTCTCCTGATTCTTCGTCGATGACTACGCCTTGTTGAGGCATCTTCCTTATGAAGGCTTCATCGGGTGTCTCTATGGCATC
>DATBXD010000178.1:0-2343 GCA_036514475.1 Nitrososphaerales archaeon | reverse complement strand
ACAGGAAATTAATCACACGGGGAAGCAAAATCTGCCCATCGGTTAATATTGCAAGCTTCACTTTACGATCCCTTCTTATCCCAGGCATCCATATAACCATCCACACAACCACTAACAAACAAAGTTCTCTCATCCTTCGAGGGTGGATCAGGCATGCCATCAGTAAAAAACCACCACATAGCTAAACAACCTTCTTTTGCTCTAGGCAGATTATAATATGCATCTCCTGCTGCTACTCTGCGTCCATAGGACAATCCTATACTGTAAAGATCCCTACCCTCAGCTAGGCTACCCACTGAGGATAAACAAACAAAAGATAATAGAACTAGCAATCGTTTCATAGACTACCTCCTCTAGCATAAGGTTCAAAAATCAAGCCGAAGCTTAATCTCTGCTTAACTCCAAGGTACTTATCACGAAAACTTTCCGGTGTGAACATATCTAGTCCTTCCGTCCTAACACCATGAGAAATTTCTGTATTCCAAAACATCTTTTTGCTGGGATCCCACACATACCCGCACTCTTCAATTTCATGTATCAACGCCTTTACTTCTTCATGGCTTCTTCTTTCAAGAAGTGGATTGAGTTGAAGCAATTCATAATAAGTTGGTCTCATTGTAAATTCCTTTCATATGTTTGCATTTCCAATTTGAAACAATTATCTCACCAATCAAATGCCATTGTCAATATGCCTAAAGAAGGTAAGGAGGTGAATGGGACAGGAGTTGATTAGATATGCATATATCCCCCTCTCACAAAAATCCAATTTCAAATATCTATTAGTTTCGGTATTTTATATCAGATTCGGTATTTAATTCTGATTTTACTATCAACTGTATATGATTATAGATGTTATATCATAGTGAATGTTTCACATAAACCCTTTATGAGTACTGAATCTAAATGGTGAAATATCAGGGATGTTTATTATAATTATGAAAATTTACGTCATTATTTAAAACATATTATATTGTGAGTTAATAGGATGGGAATTAAGTCTTTAAATCGGGTATACCCTGAAACAAGTTCAGGGTATACACTGGATGCAGTCGCAACATTCTGAATGAGGGGTAGCATCTGGAGATGTGCTGTATTTAAAATCCCTGAGCCATTTGGCGTGTTCCTGCCAAGTTTGAAATTTAGTCGTATCTCGGAAAACATCAATTACATGAACACCCTCTAATTGATCCCAATTGATAATGTAGAAAGGGATATGCAACATCCTAGCTATTTTTGAATAAACTGTCATCTTAAAACCAGTAATCTTTTTCTCTAATCCTGTAATCTGCTCCATAATAGCTACAGGCTCTAGTGTTTGCATATTCACAAGAATACAATCTGCGTCCATATGATATAAATGATTATGCAATGTATTATAGATGAACTCAAGATAGAATCCATCTGGCCGTGGAACTAGTGGCTTTGCACGGGAACTTTGAAGATACCAGTCAGATTTATCGTTACTGGTAGAGCTTGCCATTGAACCTCTCTAAATTTTTTTGACGTGTCCATTCAAGCTCTCTTTCAACCTCGGCTTTCTTTTTAGGATCAAGCTGAACATCTTTCAATTCAGCCAATATAGTTGATTTCAACTTTGGCTCATCAAAAGAAGTCTGCTGCTCAAGTTTCTTGACGGCTTCTTTTAATAATTTAGAATTGCTTTGCCTTTTTTCTTCAGTTAGGAATGAGTCTTGATCCTCTCTGTGGTTGCTGCCATTGGGATTAGTAGTTCTCTTTTCCTTAAGAGAAAAAAAATTGTTAAAATGCTTTTCTTTTATTAAAGATTTATTATTTTGATCAACTATAGATTCTCTATTGTGCTGTTCCCCTCTGGGGGGAACAGGGTGTATCTCTCTAGGGGGAATAGGGTGTTCCTCTCTAGGGGGAAGAGGGGGTGAAATTTCATCTTCAGTTTGTTCACTTAATCGAGTCTGGTAGCATTCCCAGGCTTGATCTAAGAGTCGCGCAAAAAGAGTGTTATCCTTGGCTCTAAAAGTATGTATTAACCCCAGTTCTTCTAGTTTTTGAAATCTTCTCGTGATTGGTGGCTTGCTATGAATTCTGAAGTATTGAAGAATCGGTAAACATTCCAAAAGGTGCCTAAAATTTATCCGAACTAGTCTTTTCCCATCCCTCGTGATTGCCTGTGCTCTCTTGTTTAGTTCCCATCGCCGGATGTAATCAAGAAGTATCCAGTCAACAGGGGACGTCTTATCCAGAAGCCCATTAGCTACGATTCCTAGTTGGGGGATTGTGATTGAATAAAGGAGTTTTCCCTTTAGCTGATTAGGGGATTGCTTTTGAAAGAATTCCTGTGGTAAGCTGTATCTAACTTTTGTTTTA
>DATBXD010000177.1:0-5866 GCA_036514475.1 Nitrososphaerales archaeon | reverse complement strand
GACCATAAAAAACCCGTGGATCAATCCCACCTAGAGAAATTACTCTTATAAATCCCCTTTGGTCTATGTGCTTAACCATGAAGCCCACTTCATCCATATGGGCATCTAAAAGAAGCCTTGGACCATCACCTGGAATATGGGCAATCACATTGCCGAGGGCGTCTATTTTAATTTCTTCTGTATGCTCTTTTAGATTCGAAATTACGATTTCCCTAACAGGCTCTTCAGCTCCCGGAAGCCCCGGCGCCTCACAAAGCTGTTTTAGAAGCTTTATTTCCATAATAAATTTTGATTATATATTAACAAAGAGGAGTTTGCCAATGTGATAGAAATTGTTTTACAATCTTGTAAGGCTTTTGATATGGCGGTGAGATGATGAAGGCGTTGGAAGAAATTAAGACGATTTTAGCTGCGCATAAGCACGAACTTCACGAGAAGTATCATGTGCGAAGTATAGGTATCTTCGGCTCTTATGTATGAGGCGACCAAACGCAGAAAAGCGATGTGGATATTCTAGTAGATTTCGACAAGCCCATCGGCTGCGAGATCGTAGACTTACACGAACATCTAGAGACGATCCTCGGCATGAAAGTGGACCTAGTTACTAAACGGGCTGTTTTGAGAAAACCTCTCCTCTGGGAGTCGATTCAGAATGATTTGGTCAGTGTCTAAAGGGTAGCTCTAAAAAACTAAGAACTGATTATGTCGAGTGAGTGGCAAAATCTCCGATCTTGGAATGGTTCACAGAACACAGCATTGGAGGAACTTTGCTGTCAGCTTGCACGATATGAACAAGTCCCTCCAGATTCCACTTTTATTCGCAAGGCTCCTCCCGATGCTGGCGTAGAGTGTTTCTGGAAACTGCCGAGCGGTGATGAGTGGGGATGGCAGGCTAAATTCTTTCTTTCTCCTCCAGGCGCAAATCAATGGAGTCAACTGGATGACTCAATAAGAAAAGCCCTTGAAAAACATCCTCGGCTTACTTCATACACGATTTGCCTTCCCATTGACCGACAGGACCCACGTATCGACAAACAACAATGGTTTATGGATAAATGGAATGAACATGTGGAAAAGTGGCAGGGATGGACGAAAGAAAAAAACATGTCGGTCGAGCTTAATTATTGGGGTGAGCATGAGATATGGGAACGTCTTAGCCTGGAGGAACACAGAGGTCGACACTTCTTCTGGTTTAACAAGGAATTATTTAGCCAGCAATGGTTCAAGGATCGTATTGCGGAAGCAATTGCAAATGTTGGTCCACGCTACATACCTGAACTAAATATTGAGCTCCCTATTGCTCGTTTGTTTGATGGTTTGGGACGCACTTCGGCGTTCTATAAACGGGTAAAAGTTCTATACGGCAAAATAAGGAGAACATATTTAAAAGCTCATTCAAGAAAAGTTGAAGAGTCAGCAAAAGATCAATTTGATTCTCTTAAGGAAAACATAGGTCAGACATTAATAACCTTAGAAGATATTGAAAAACTGGAAACAGGTTATATTAATTTAGATTCTATAGTGAAATTGGTTTCTAAATCAGAAGTAATTGCGTGGGAGTGTATCGAGTGTCTAGAGAATGCTACTGATGAAGAGAAGGAAAAGGCCAATATCCTCAAGGAGCAGCAAAAGCAAGTTCAAGAACAGGAATCTTATAATCGTCCTGAAGATTTTAGTTACGAACGGCATCATTTATATGAACTTAGTAGAAATCTGAATGATCTCAGGGATTTTGCTTATCAGTATGAAGCGCACTTAGCCAACATACCGGCACTCTTGCTTGTAGGTAATGGCGGCACTGGTAAAACGCATCTCTTTTGTGATGTGGCTAAAAGGAGAGTATCTTCTGGTCTTCCAACTGTTTTGCTCTTAGGTGGACAATTCTACAATGAAGAACCATGGTCACAAATCATACGCCTATTGGGCTTGACTTGTAGTAGAGATGAATTCTTAGGGGCACTTGAAGCAGCGGCTCAGGCACAAGGTTCTAAGGCTCTTATTTTAATTGATGCTTTGAACGAAGGTGAAGGAAAGAAGATATGGAATAAGCATCTTGCAGGAATGCTAATAACACTCTCTAAGTTTCCGTGGATCGGCATTGCGATTAGTGTGCGAACCACTTATGAAGAGATGGTAATTCCTGATGGACTTGTACCTAGAAGGCTAGTTCGGGATGTACACTACGGTTTTGCGTATCACGAGTATCAAGCTACCCGAACATTCTTTGATTATTTTGGTATTGAGCATCCTAGTGTACCTTTTTTAGTTCCAGAATTTCAAAATCCGTTGTTTCTTAAGTTGTTCTGTCAAGGATTAAAAAATCTCGGCTTGACAAAAGTCCAGTCTGGACTCAAGGGAATTACTGCGATTTTCATTTTTTTTATTAAATCTGTGAATGAAAAGCTATCTGGAGCAGAATATCTTGACTATGATCCTAAATCTGATGTTGTACAAAAGGCGGTTGAGAAACTAGCCCAATTGATGGCAGATAAACGTAGTACATGGTTACCCCGTGAAGAGGCTCAATCTGTTGTAAATGCCTTCCTCCCTTGTGATGGATATGAAAATTCGCTTTTCAGACATATGATTTCTGAAGGACTTCTCGCAGAGGACAGATTTCGAATTAGAGACGATGAATGGTTAGAAGGTATTCACTTTTCATATGAGCGGTTTACAGATCACTTAATTGCGAAATATCTTTTAGATAAACACCTTAATCTTGTTGATCCTTCGCAATCCTTTTCGCCAGATCAGCCTCTTGGTGAGTTTCTTAATGATGAAAGGACTTGTTGGCAGAATCGTGGTCTTATAGATGCATTCTCTATTCAAATACCAGAACGTATCCAAAAAGAGTTAGTTGAAGTTGCTCCTCTATGTGTAGACTTTCAACCTGTTAAAGAGGCATTCATTGAGAGTCTAATCTGGAGAGATCCAAAAGCAATCTCTGATGCAACCTTAGATTACATCAATAGACATATTATCAAAGATGATTACGCTCATGGCCAGTTCTTAAATGCCTTACTAACTATTGCATCAAATCCTGACCATTTTTATAACGCCGATTTCCTACATAAAAATTTGATGAAATTTGAACTTGCGGAGCGAGATGCATGGTGGTCTATCTTTCTTCATTATCAATACGGAGAGCATGGGGCTGTTGACCGTCTTGTTGACTGGGCATGGTCTGAAGAGGGTAAAAGCCATATTAGTGACGAGTCTATACGGCTTTGTGGAGTGGGATTATCTTGGTTTTTGACAACATCCAATCGATTTCTAAGGGATAGAGCTACGAAGGCATTAGTAAATCTCTTTACCAATCGTATTCATGTTTTGAGACAGGTAATTCAGAAATTCCTCAATGTTAACGATCCTTATGTGTCAGAGCATCTATTTGCAGTTGCCTATGGTTGTGCTATGCGTAGCACGGAAAACGAGGCAATTAGTGAGCTTGCGAAAGACATATACGAGTTCATATTCAAAAATGGTGAGCCACCGCCCGATATCATGCTCCGTGACTACGCGAGATGTGTTATTGAATTAGCTTTACATCGGGGAATTAATTTGGAAATAGACATAGAAAAAGTCAGACCGTCCTATAAGAGCGAATGGTCCTCTAAGATTCCCATAGAAGAGGAGTTAAAGAAATATCGTGAGTGGAAAGAAGGTATGCCTGATGAAGAGTGGTCGAGGGTACATTTATACGATTCTGTGATGGGTTCTGGTGATTTTGCAAGATATGTCATTGGCACTAACTCCGGACTTTTTGAGTGGTTATCGCGTCGTCTGGATGAACCAAGGAAACCTTCTCGAAAAGAACTTTATGAAGATTTTGTCAAGTCTCTTGCTAAAAAGCAGAGAAAGGCCTGGGAACGGTGGAGACAACATGAAGAGCAAATGATGGGGATACATTTCAGACAGTTTCTGAGCGAGATAGAAAAGGAGGGTGTTTCTAAAAAGGAACCAAGAGAGGAAGAGATTGAGAGTAAGGCAAGAAACTCAGAGCAGGCTTTTCGTAAAAAGCTAGGAAAGAAGAAACTCAAGATTTTAGATGAACTAATTATTCCTTACCTGAATAATCCAAATTTTGACAGAGATGAATATCGATTTGACCTTTCAATTGCTCAGCGATGGATTCTTCAAAAAGTTCTTGATCTAGGCTGGGCTGTTGAACGTTTCGGCAAGTTTGATAGAGACCTAAGCTACGGTGACATTGGAAGACATGCAAACAAACCTGAGCGGATTGGTAAGAAATATCAATGGATCGCTTATCATGAATTCTTAGCAAGAGTATCGGATAATTTTGAATTCAGTGGCGATTCATGGTCCGATTCATCAGAGAAGTATGAAGGTCCATGGCAGATTTACTCTCGAGATATCGATCCTTCCTTGTTGTTAACTAAAAAACCAGGAGATGAAGATTGGAAACCTAGTATTAATTGTTGGTGGTTTCCGATTTCGTATAATGATTGGGATTCAGAACCTGATGATGTTGTATGGTTGAAAAATTCTGAAGATCTACCTACTATTGAGCCACTTATAGAAGTAGCAAATCCTAAAGATGGTTCACAGTGGTTTGTTCTGGAATCGCTTTATCAATGGGAGCAACCAACTTCTCCAGATGAAGAACGGTATGAGATTCCAAGGCGACGTCTATACTATCTACTTAAGAGCTATATTGTAAAGAAATCTGATATTGATGAGTTATTTGAATGGGCTAAAGAGCAAAACTTCTTCGGTCGCTGGATGCCCGAATCCCGTGACTTATATCGGGTCTTTTTAGGAGAAATGTTCTGGACACCAGGATATAAATATCACTGCACTCCTCACCATGGTTATGAAGAGTGGACTAATAAGGGAAGAGGAACAAGTGACATTCCTAAAGAGATTCTTGTTACTGCTGAAAGGTATTTATGGGAGCATGGAAACTATGATTGTTCGATTGATGATTCTGTCCATATCTACTTACCATGCAAGTGGTTAGCCAAGCATATGAGCTTGCGTTGGAATGGAGTTGAGGGGCACTTCTTTGATGAGAAAGGTAATTTAATTGCACTCGATCCTTCAGTAAAAGCCCCTGGGCCAGGGGCATTATTGTTAAATCGCGATGCTATAATAAAATTCTTGAATGATAATGACTACGATATATTGTGGACAATTCTAGGTGAGAAATACATTGTCAGTGGAAGAATGTCACCGGAGAATTACAAAGGGCACTTAGAAATAAGTGGGGTATACAGAATTCGTGAAAGCAAAATTGAAGGAGCAATCGATACAAGATTCGTTTCAAGAGGTTAACAAAGCTTATTTAGATAAGTAAAGAATTAATATCAATGCAGAGATAAAGTGGAAGTCGTTTACCAAAACCAGTACTGACCGAGAGTATATTGCTCCGATCTCCTATATTCCACTCAAGTCAAGCGTTTTTAGATGCTTTTTAAGTTCTTGGGCTATACAGGTGCCATTCTAACTCAATTGAGCAAGTCGAGAGGCCTCAGTAGTAGAACCTTTTACATTTGATTTCCATTCCATCTCACTCTAATCTTGTTTATAGCAGAAATGGGCAAGAAGTATTTGAGAGAAGATAAGAGTGGCACTTCGCTATTTACACCTCCAAAATCCACTATACCTCTAGCTGAAAGAATTCGACCAAGGGATTTTAGTGAGTTTGTGGGTCAAAATCATCTTGTTGGTTCTGATGGAACAATTCGCAAGATGATTGAAAGCGGTAATATCCGTCCAATGATTTTATGGGGCCCAGCGGGAAGCGGCAAAACTACGCTTGCACGAATTATTGCAAATAAGATAGATGCAGACTTTTTTCAAGTTAATGCAATTTCTTCGGGTGTCAAAGAAATGCGTGAGATTA
>DATBXD010000176.1:0-5544 GCA_036514475.1 Nitrososphaerales archaeon | reverse complement strand
CGCTGCTTCAGCGATAGTTGCTGTTGCAGCTATCTATACAGTTGTCATCATATCAATACTCAGGAGAAAACCTTCACCCCAGAAAGATGTCAATCAAAAGTCATAATTTGACCTTATTATCTATCTTGAAAAGAGATAAATGATCTATCTTGGAAAACATCCCATAATATGGATACTTCTAAAGATGCACGTTTTGTTGAGGCTTGGGTTTTTACATGTTCTTATCAATAAGACTATATGCCTTAGTTTCTTTTTACTCAATGAGATGTAATGACTAGTACTCCATATACTCGAGGCAGAGCTCGCGAGTATCAGGTGCTTAAAATGCTTAGAGGCGAAGGTTGGTTATGCAGTAGAAGTGCAGCTTCACACAGCGCAGTTGATGTTTTTGCTTGCAAGAATGGGAGAATGTTGATAATTCAAGTCAAGAGCGGTAGCGCTCGCATGAGTGCCGAAGATAAGTTTGAGTTTAAACAATGGGCACTAGCCTCAGGTGCTAGAGCAGAAGTTTGGTTCTTTAATAATAGAAAGGTTAAACGAGAAATTATCTCTGACTAAACCAATACAATCAAGAAGTTTATTACTACTCTTTGCTAATCTTCATCGTCATCCGATTCTTCTTCAATCTTAACAGATTCTGCCTTCGGACCTTCAGATGCTTCTTTTAGCTCTTCAGAGGATATTAACTCGTACTTGTAAATCGTGTCAACTTTGACTTGATAATGTTCTTCCAAGAATTTCTTAACCTTATCACTGAGAACAGATTTGAAAATCTTAATCTCAAATAAATAAAGTTCTCCTTTCTTCAAATCTCCTATTTTGATACTCTTTGGAATATCTACACTTACAATATATCTGCCTTCAGGTAGTCGTTCATAGAACTGAATATCTCCGATGTGCTCTTTCTCATTCAAATCCAGGAAGTATCCAGTTCCTTTGAAATTCTCATCTGCTTCAAACTTCGACACAGACACTTCTTCAGCAACCCAATTAGGCAAACTTTCAGGCATGGTTACAACAGCTACTAATTCGACGCATATAAAATAAACTATTTAGATGTTAACCTAATCTCAAATCTGACATAGTCGGTATTCAAAGTGTGAATAGCGTATTTACAACTGAAAACCGTTAATCTACTTTGTCAATGTGATCCTTTCTTAATCAAAGTGAAAGGTAGTTGTTTAGATTCATATTCAATAAGTCTGTAACATATCTTCATTTGCTCTACCACTTTATTATTGGCTTCTTACCCCATTACATAGTGGAATCAATAGACGATGAGAGCTAGACCCCTACCATATCAATTAGATAACCACCAATATTAGAATTATTTTGGAAAAACGTTATAACTCTGAATAAGTTTAAAAATGTCGATGAAATCATATAGTTTTAAAGAGTCTCTTGAACCAATAGACAAAGAGCTGAATGCGAGAATTTCCAGACGGGAATCTCTAATCAGAGATTCTAGAACAGTTATTTCTCTCTCATCAAGATCAATTGTTAAGATTCACACTGGACAATATGATGATGCTGCTAAAGATCTTATTCTGGCGAAGACTCAGCTTAAAGACCTTAAGAAGGTGGCTTCAGAAGATTTAGCTCATTATCTTGTTTCCCCAGAAACAGAATACGTTGAGGCTTCAGTAATCAAGTCAGTTGCCTCGGGGAAAGCGATACCACAATATACAGACCTAAACGTAAGTGGTGCAGCGTATCTCTTAGGGCTGATGGATGCTGTTGGAGAGCTGAAAAGAATGGTCTATGACCATATTCGAAAAGGAGATCTGCAAAGAGCTTCTGAATTGTTCAATCTAATGGAGCAATTATACGTCGAGTTGTCACCATTCGCATTGTATGATCATGTTGTGCAGGGTTTCAGACATAAACTGGACGTTGCCAGGGCGCTACTTGAAGGCACTAGATCAGCAATCACAGAGGAAGTTCGAAGAACAGAATTAATTAAGAGCATAAACAGTTTATCAAAGAAACTCCCAGAATCACCAAAAAGAGTAGGGAAGTTACGATAACATACAGGGCAAAAAAAAGCCATCCAATAAGTGCTTCCGTTTAGATTCATTAGAAGGATAAGGTGATGAAGGCGAGCGATGAATAATATCAAACCAATGTATCTCACAACATTAGTTGAGCTCATTAAAGTTGGGGCAATTGACAATTACGTTGAAGTATCAACCAACGAATTGGCCAAACTACTAAATCAATCGCAACAATCCGCTTCTAAACACCTTCTGGACCTTGAGGCTTCAGGCTACGTTGACCGTATTAGGGTGCAAGGAAGAAACCGTGTAAAGATCACTGCCAAAGGTCTGGAATGTATGATGGACTTCTACTCTTCTCTTAAACGCGTTTTTGAAAAAGAAGATCAAATACATAAAATATCTGGTGAAGTCTTCACAGGACTAGGCGAAGGGGCCTATTACATGTCTCTAAGAGGATACCGGCGACAATTCGTAAAACATTTGGGTTTCGACCCATATCCCGGGACATTGAACATACGTCTAGATACAGAGTCGGACAGAAGAGTAAAACGCGATCTGATCAGATACTCTGGCATAAAGATTGATGGGTTTGAAGACGGCCAGCGAACTTACGGTTGGGCAAAATGCTACCATGCTAGAATAAATGGTAAGATTGATGGCGTAATAGTTCTTTTGGAGAGGACTCATCACGACGAATCAGTAATGGAGTTAGTGGCCCCGATTAATATTAGAGAGAAGCTGAACCTTAAGGACCGTGATAAAATAACAGTCGAAGTAGGTGCTTTTAGAAAGAAACTTTAGAATTCATCGACGTCTTTTGAGTTCTTTAGTATGTTTGAGCTTTTTAAGTTTGGAAGAGGCGTATCGAACCGAGTTACTTCTATTTCAATCCCCTTATCCTCAGCGTCTTTTTTTAGCTTCTCAGCATCATGCTTTTGGTCATAGCCCAAAACAATGATGTTAGGCTTCACCTTTTCAACCATCTGAAACATATTTATCTCACTTCCAAGAATAGCAATGTCTACACATTTAAGCGCCTCAACCAAAGTAACTCTTTTCTCTTCAGTGTTTATCGGCAAGTGGTCTTTCAATTTCCTCACTGTGCTATCTCTCGCAATAGAAACTATCAAGATATCCCCAAGTCTTTTAGCCGATGAGAGCGTGAAGATATGACCGGGATGAATAATATCAAAAACTCCACCCGCCATAACCACAACAATGTTTTTCCTACCAATATCAGTTAAACTCCATTCGTCGCCATTCATAGATATCAGACCTAGTTCAAACAAGTATTCACAAACTTCATCTATGTAGGTTGAACTTACGACCAGTTGTTCAGCGAGACTCTCAGTGCTTGATATCTTCTCAATAATGCTGTTGCAAAACAATGTCCTTAGAATACTCTTCATATATTGTTCAACAGGCTCTGAAGACATATCGAGGTAACCCTCTTCCAATTCACTATTTTAACGGTTAGTTTCTTAATCCCAAATATCGTCAAATTTCTTTTCAGAAAGGAATCTAAGCGCATCAAGAAGACCCTCTGCATAACCTATGCTAAGCACCGCCAGCTCATCTCTTCCTTGGTTTAGAAATCTCTCCGAATCAGACATATAGCACTCAACGTTTTCGAAGATTGTTGCGTATCTCTCTTTCTCAGATTCGTTGCAAAGAGAAACAGCTCTACTTAGCGCTTTCACCCCTTTCTTCACGTAGCGCTTCACCATTTTTTTGGCTAACCTCTCGACTCTAGCAGAATTGTCCCTTATCTCTTCCTTATTGATTTTTAATAGACTTTCAATTGCTTCAACTTCAGTGAAATGAAGCTTTCCTGGAACAATAATTGTGTGCGGCGGCTCACCGAAATCTATACCATGCAAAGACGCTATTCTACCTCCCTTAACCTCTTGATCTCTGAATCCAATTCTCGAAGCCACAATTATGAATGTGTCTTGGTCAAATAGCTGTAGACTCAATTCTGCCTCAGTCTCAAGTAGCTCCTTAACCACCCGTGAAGGGTCAAAGAAAAAACACGTTGCGAGATCGTATTCTAGAAGAACTAAAGTGTGCAGCCCTCGCTCAAGATTTTCAAAAACTGTATTGTAAACAGTCGTGTGGGGAGTCGGGCTGCTTCTTGTGAATGTGACTATCTTTCCCATTCTATAGACATGCAGTCCAGTCTCACCAGGTAGAGCTGAAAAAATTGAAGCGTTATGAATCACCGAAGTATGAACTCCTTCACTTATTGCCCTTACTCTAAGGTCCATATGAGTCGTGGCTACCATAGGGTCACCGTAAGCCACCAAAGCGACCTTCAAACGTTTAGATTCGTCAATTAACTCATTACCATCCTCTATGAATTCACGGCTGGCATCGGTAACTTTCGAACCGGTAATCGATTCTAAGCTACTCTTCAAATCTTTGCTAGTAGGACTAGTATAGACTTCCAAATACAACTTATCAGCACTCTTCAAAAGTTCTAACCCTTCAAAAGACAAACTAGATGCACCGGAAAAACCAAGTCCCACAAACACTAAACCAGCCATCTCAACCTATCACCATAATGTCTCCACGGCATGAAATGTAGAAGGTTGACTTTAAACATAAATACAACTAAAAAATGGAGACTTCAACGATGGGCCTGTGGCTCAGCCAGGCAGAGCGGCTGGCTCTTAACCAGTAAGCCGTGGGTTCAAATCCCACCAGGCCCGTTCAAATCCACATGGTTTCGACTCTACGGTAAGTTCTAGCCAAATACACTATAAATAATTTTTGTAGACTGAGAACATTGATTTTCACAAACAATCCTACACAGAATAGTTTTAGTTAAGATGCAAGTTATTTTTCCGATGTTTCATTCTAAGGTGGCTATTATGTTCTTGTTTGATCGATCTGTTAATCGAGACATTTCAAGCTCTATAACTATCAGTACAGATGAAAGTTCTTTGTAGGAATCTTCGATTTTAACCTCAAGACAAGGATTCTAAATGTTCCCCCTATACCAGAACTGGGGAATATATCCGCATGTATTTGGTCTGTGTTAAGAACCAAATAATTCAACGATGGTGCTATTTATTTCGTTTCTCTTTTGGGATATACTTGATGTATGGACATATGAATGGGTTGCTTATGTCATGGCCAAATTGTTCTTCATCGTCAGACTTTCCATGTTCATAGTACCATTCCTGAAGAACTTTGTCTGTGAGTCTTTTCAAAGGTGGGTTAAGATTCATGCCTTCCACTTCTCTTGTCTGATCTATTTTCCCCGTAAAGGGGTGGTTACATTGCGCAATCATAAACATAGGTTTACGATTATCAAAATAAACAGTGGTTCTGAGAGGATACCGCTTTATCTTCGCGACATTGTTGATTCCCTTTGAGCCACCCCACGGGAAGTAGGGTTTTTTGGATGTCGTAAACGGTTCCATTGTCTCTTCGGTATCCCTAATCGTTAGTCTTGAATCATGAATTTCAGTCTTATGTTCGTGCCCGAGCCCGACTATTCCACCGTTTACAATAAGTTGAATGTAAGGATTTGGGGGATTGA
>DATBXD010000175.1:0-2289 GCA_036514475.1 Nitrososphaerales archaeon | reverse complement strand
CTAGCAGCGTCAACAATATCAGCATTTTCATTTATTGTAAATGGGTCAGAAGTCATTATGTTCCTAACCATCATTATTGAAAACATTCTTGACGGTATCAGTTCGCCTTTCATAATTATGGTAAGCCGCTTATCAGGAGATGTCAGAGCCGCTCCAACTGGAACGAGATCTGAGAGAGTTACAATGCCAACAGGTTTCTTATCTTCAATGACTATAAGCCTTGTGAAGCTCCTTTCAGACATCACATTTGCTGCTGCAAATATAGAATAATTCGGTCCTATAGTAATAGGATTTTTGCTCATAAATCGCTTTACAGGAATGTCGCTTTCATCCAGCGTTGAAAGATACCTACATACGTCGCTTTTGGTGACTATGCCGACTGTTCTACCCATTTTATCTACGGCAATTATTGAGCTGATATTCTTAGAAGTCATTATTTGAGATGCTTTTTTCATGCTTTCCTGAGAATCTAAACTGATAGGATTCTTTGTCATAACTGATTTTACACCGATTTTATCGAGAGATTTTCCTGTACCGCTATTCATTAACCCTTTAATCATATCCCTCTGAGTAATGATTCCTATTGGAATGTTTCTGTCATCTATAACTACGAGCCTCTCTATGTTGTTTCTGACCATGAGTTGTTGAGCGTCCAAGAGAGAATCTGCCTCTCTGACCGAAATGACAGTTCTGGTCATTATGTCCTTTAACGTTGGCATCGCTTTGCATCGTGTAAATATGGTTAATAAACAGGTTTGGCGAGAAGCAGAAATTCTTATAGCTGGGCATATTACCGTAATTGGGTTTGAGTACCAGAGTTACAATAGTAAAACTTGGTTGTATAGCCTCCACAGCACTTATCGAGTCTCTACTTGATGAGAGAGCTTCAAGAGAAGACATCGTTGTAAAATCTTTCTCATCAGGCACAAAAATGGACGCTCAAAGTGCTAAGGATCTAGCAGATATTGCTACATCTATTAGGAGTGATTTCTATCTGGTTGTTTCACCTAATGCTTCGCTCAACGAACCCAAATCTCTTGTTAAGAGTCTTTCAAAGAAGGCTGCAACAATAGTTATTTCCGATAACCCAGCTAAAAGAGCTACTGAACAGTTTGAAAAGAATTCTATAGGTTATATCATAATTGAAGCAGATTCTCTGATTGGTGTAAGGAAGGAGTTCTTAGATCCTGTGGAAATGGCTGTTTTCAACAGTGATGTCATCAAGGTTCTTTCGATAACTGGTGCCTTCAGGGCCTTGTATGAGGAAATTGATAGGTTGATAGAATCTGCTAAGAAGAAAACATTCTATATTCCAAAATTAATCATCAATAAAGAAGTTGCTGTAGATAGAGGGCAATTTTCAAATCCATACGCAAAAGCCAAGGCCATGGCAAGTTTTGAGATGGCAAGGCTTGTTGGTGAACTCTCTGCTGAGGGCTCTTATAAGGTCAAAGAGAGGAAAAGATATCTCACGATAGTGGCATCAGCGCATGAACTGATGCGTGTAGCTGCTCTGCTTGCAGACCAAGCGAGGGAGATAGAGAAATCTTCGGATAAAGTTGCTAGACGTGTGCATATGTCTAATGGGAATATACGGACCAAAAAGGGGCTTTTTGATGCCCTTCAGTGAAGCATGTTGACGATTCTTTTGCATTTCGTGCAGAGTTCTGAGTTCTTTGAATCGACATCTGATACAGAGTTTGAGAAGGCCATAACACAGTTTCCCGTGCAGTGTTGCAAACCGTAGACATGGCCTATTTCATGTGTTATTTCTTTGACTATTCTTTCTTTTTCTTTCTGCGTTGGAATTTGATGCTCAACAAGTCTATGCAATGATACAATGCAAATGCGGGCCGTTTGAGATGCAAGGCCGAAGACAAAGTTCATGCCATCAATGAAGATATCTTGATTTGTTATTCCAATGAGTTTCTGTTGATTGTTCTGTTTCTTTAGCATATGTAACATGTAAAGAATTTTTTGTGCGTTGTATTGCTTTCTCTTTTTATCTAATAAATCGTTACTCATTGCAGCCTTGGCTATTAAAAATCCAGCATTGAATTCTTCTAAAGCCTTTTGGAGAATTTCATCCAAACTAGGCATGTTAAGATCGTTGAGTTCAATTACGGTTAATATTTCGTCCAAATTCCTTTCTTATGACTTGAGAGTAATTGCAGTAGTATTTGAATCATGATTAGTTAGATTCTGTTAAGTCTTTAGGACATAGCTATCCTTGTTAGAAGTTTGGACATGGAAAGTAATGTTATGTTAATTTATCGGATCTTATTAACC
>DATBXD010000174.1:0-4024 GCA_036514475.1 Nitrososphaerales archaeon | reverse complement strand
ATTGATACTAATCTATTTAGATAACTATAATATATGTGAGAAATTAACCTATTGTCAAAATAAGATGACTATAAATAGACGGGTTTCATTATTTAATATAATTAAATTAAGAAGGAGGATTACTAATTGAAGGTAAGAGATGATATTGAGGACGTTACTGAACCGAATCTAATGAAAGATATCTTTCCCTATAATCAAGTTCCCAGAATGATATTTGATAAGAGAAATATCCCAATTTCTCTTCCAAAAGAAATATGGGTAACTGACACAACTTTCAGAGACGGTCAACAAGGTTATTCCCCATTCAAAGTTAAACAGATAGTTGATTTATATGAACTAATGCATAAACTGGACAATAAGAAAGGAGTAATAAGATTTTCAGAATTCTTCTTATACTCAAAGACTGATAAAGAATCAGTTAGAAAATGTCTTGATTTAGGATATGAATATCCTAAGGTGACTGGGTGGATAAGAGCAAGTGAGAATGATTTTGAAATTCTTAAAGAAATGAAGCTAGACGAAACAGGTATCTTAGCTTCAATTTCAGATTATCATATATTCTATAAATTCAATCAGTCTAGAAGCCAAGTTTTTGAAAAGTATTTGTCAATTGTTGAAGAATGTTTGCAAAATGGGATTGTTTGCCGATGTCATCTTGAAGACATAACTCGTACCGATATTGATAGGGTAGCTGTACCATTTGTTAGGAAAGTTATGCGGCTATCAGAAAAATACAAGTTACCTGTTAAAATAAGAATTTGCGATACTCTTGGTCTCGGTGTACCTTATGCTTTAGCTTCTCTACCTCGTAGCGTTCCTAAACTTATTTGGACCATGATAAATAAAGCTGGAGTTCCTTCTGAATGTCTTGAGTTTCATGGTCACAACGATTTCAATATGGCTGTTGCCAATTCTACAGCTGCATGGATTTATGGCGCTTCTTCAGTTAATGGAACTTTCCTTGGAATAGGAGAGAGAACCGGAAATACTCCTTTAGAATCGATGATTATTCAAATGATGGGAATCAAACATTCAGATTTAGGAATTAATACAAAAGTCATAACTGAAATTGCAAAATATTATGAGGATGAACTATGTTTCAAAATTCCAAAATATTACCCCATTGTTGGTGAAAACTTTAATGTCACTCGTGCAGGAATTCATGCAGATGGGCTTCTTAAGAATGAAGAAGTATATTTGCCATTCGATACAAAGAAGATTCTGGGGAGCTCTCCAACCGTAGCCATAACTAAGACTTCTGGACTTGCTGGAATTGTTTTCTGGATCAATAAACATTTTAATCTTTCTGAGGAAGAAAAGATTCAAAAGAATAACCCTAATCTTAAAGCCATAAATGATTGGGTCATAAATCAATATCTTGATGAGAGAACAATCCCTATATCTGATGAAGAACTTTTGAATTTAGTTAAGCGTTACTTACCAGATATTTATGAAAAATACTCTAATGAACAATAGTTAATTGAATCAAAACTCATATTGAATATAAGATAATACCGTACATGATTTTCGATATATGGCTAATAATTTAAGTTCTTGAATTTAGTCTCTTCCAAAATAACAATTGAATTTTATTGTCAGAATTTCAATATTAATGCCAAGGTTAATTTGGATTTCGTAACTTTCAAAACATTAGAAATTAGTGATAATTATTCTTATTATCAAGATGTCTTTATTGATATATCTATGATCAATATATGGCAATGACAACTGAATCATATTGATTGACAAAAATGATCGTGTAAATAGGCTTATTAAGTCTAGGAGTATCAAGCTACATCGTTTTCTACCAAGCGGGAGACAAGTCTGGACAGTTATTGGAAAAGAAGGCGACCAATTAGTTAACATTTCCCAACCTTATTGCTCTTGCAGAGATTTTCACTTTAAATTCCTCACCAATAGTATTCTTGAATGCTATCATCTCGTAGCTATTAGAAAAGCATTATCAACAAACTTCTATGATATAATAGATTTTCAGGATGTCGAATTCCTCCCAATTATTCAGGGACTCTTAAAAAATTTGCCTCATTAATGGTAAAAGAAATAAGCATTCTTTTTCTAGATAAAGCCGTGCCTCGGTAGCTCAGCGTGGCAGAGCGCAGACCAAATGGTCACTTAGTTGCCTTGTAAGCAAGATGTCGAGGGTTCAAGTCCCTCCCGAGGCTCAGATAATCTAATTTCGTAATATAATATTATGATATTACTTGGTAAATATTAGCGTCCTTGTCAGAGAATACAAGTTTGAAATTATCTACATCCATTTTATTGAGCATTTTGTATAGTATCGTATTTACGCCATTTCCTACTATTTTTCCATCCACCCAATAATTATTCATCTCCCCGAGAGATATTCCAGATGAGTAGAATATCCATTTAGCTTTACCTTCATCACCAAATATTCCTGTTGGTACTAACACGTATTCTGAGCCGTATTTTTTCATTATGTTAACTGTATCTTTTGGATCTGTTGCAGTTAATGCATTAGCAACATCTTGTATTGTTTCTTCAGAATCAGTAATAATATTTGAATTATCATTTGACAAACTTATTAGTAGGCTTCTTGAGGGATTAACAACTATGGATTTACGTTCGCCAGAGCCTATTACCATATTACCATAATCCCACCAACATAGAATCGTGGAATCTTCCGGTGTATTGTTCTTGATATAATTCATTACGCCATCGAAAGCTGATACGTAGTAACCTCTATGTTCAGAACCATTTTGATAATAAACAATGTCTCCACTTTTATAATCTCCCAAACGTGCCATAAGAATTACTGTTGTGTTGTATTTTCCACCTATGTAATTATTAATTGGTGGTTCATAGCCTATCCATGTATCCGCTTCATTCACTTTTTCAGCAGGCTTGTATAGTAATATAATTGCAATAGCTAATATGAATACCACTATTATTATTGGCCCTATCTTTCTAAGGCTTAGTTTCAATTTTAATCACATAATCTTAATTTGTATGATATATAAGTGCATTTAATATTATGATTTTAGAAGGTATTTTCTTAATAGATGTATCGGCAATCCTCCAGAAATTAATATCTTATTGTGAAAACGTATTTCAGAGTACTCCTTATTCCAGATTTTCATTATATCTTTCTTTAGCTCTTTGATCAGATGTTTTCCTAAGTAATAGCTTAGCTGATATCCAGGTGTGTATGTGTACCTTTTTATTTCTGCAACAGCACAATCATATGACATACCTGTTTCTTTGATTAGAAAACTTACCCCATCATCAAATGACATGTTACCAGTGCTCATCTTAGTGTCTATGATTACTCTCGCCGCCCTCCATATCAAGTCTAATGTTTGCATGAATTGCGATTCTAAAGATTTCTTCCACCCTAATTCACTCATAACTTCTTCACAATAATGAGCCCACCCTTCAACGAATTCTGTTCCTTGAAACAAACTTCTAATCAATGAATGATTAAACGCATTATAAGTTAATTGTAAATGATGCCCAGGATAACCTTCGTGAACTGTAGTATTGTATATTGAAGCAAAATTCAACTCGCTGAGATTGTTGCTATCATTATTAGTTGTAATATATATTCCGACCTTTTTGTTATCAAATTTCGCTGGGCTAAAATATGCCGCAAAAGGAACTGTGTTTTTAAGATATTTTGGAGTCTCTGTTACAATCAATTCTTCATCTTGAGGTATGACTGCGAAATTATTATCAGTCACAAATTTCTTAGATTCTAATATTGTTTTTTCTATTAGGTTCAATGCTTCTTTAAAAGTCCCGGGATGATTCGATTTAATATTACTTATTATTTCTTCAGTTGAAGATTTGATATTAATCATTTTACTGAGGTTGTCTAATTTCTTTTTTTCATTTACTAATGCGACCTCACCAAAAGAAAGTATCTCATCACAGTTCATTTCAAAACCTCTCAATCTAAGAAGATTCTCGAAGTTTTCATACCCTTAGGAGTTACGCGGTTGGGAGTGTTTCCTCTGCTCCTCGCCTATAAGAGTTGTGGCTT
>DATBXD010000173.1:0-3151 GCA_036514475.1 Nitrososphaerales archaeon | reverse complement strand
TTTTCAAACACTACAAAGAAAAATTAGAATGCCCAGACAAGAATGAGGATGAGGGGCTTTACCCTATGTAAAACGTGGGTAATCATGCCTTAACTTTAGTTTATCTAGTAGAGTTGAGAATATGTTGCTCAGCAGCCTAAGGGAAAGAAAGAAAAGGGCAGGCAATTAAGTCCGCTTTCTAGTCATCATCACAGCAGCAGCGATAATAGATACTATAGCGACTCCAACTGCACCATACGTGACTTCAGCTGGCATTCCGACTGTTGCTGTCAATGTTGAAGTCATAGGTTGGGGCGTAACAGTGCTCGTTGTCGCACTAGTAATCGTCGCTGTAGTTGTAGCGGTAGTTGTAGCAGTAGTTGTGGACACAGCCGGCGTGGATGTTATCGTCCTGGTGACAGTGGTTGGGCTAGCCGTTGTAACCGTTGTAGTTATTGTCGTAGTCACTGTCGCAGCGCCTTTAGGTGGAGGGGGTGCCTCTAAAGCAACAAGATCCACCTTGACTTCTTTTACTTCCTCTCCGACATTAATAACTTGGCTCCAAGTTTGATAGCCTTCCTTCTTGACAACTAAGTTAAACGTAAATGGGTTTCCAACGTAATGGAAATACGTAGTTTTGCCCTTGTACGCTCCATCTATGTACACGTCTGCGTCAGAGGGATTGCTTGATATATTTGCGGCGCAGAACATTGCTTGTGCAGGCTGAATAAGCAGACCGCTTAGGATGGTCAACAATATTGACATGGTTGCAATGATTACGATCTCTCGTGACCCATTCATATTTGAATCAATTAATAAAAACAATATATAATATATATATATTTTGCTCTGAAGTTGTATCCTAATTCGTCCTTATGATCTATTGCACCTCCATCCCTAGCACCTTTGTGCATCTGAACCTGCTCAGGATAATTGACTTTCTAAGTCTCAAAAATCCAGTTCTTTGGATACTGGATTCGGATAAGATCTTAGCATCATTGATGACCAATTCGGTTTCGATAAGTATACCAGCATAATACAGATCTATTCGGTCCATTTCATAACCTATGTGCTCGAGCTTGATACCAACTATCTCTTCCATTAACACAGATTTCATGTAAGAGCGTTTATCATACTCGGTTTTCTTGGCTCGAATTACTTGGAGGTACTCTCTCAACCTATTTTCAAAATCGTTGGGATATCTGGGTTGATATTGAACCCAGGTAAAGCCATACTAAAGTGAAATTCTGATAGTTAATATTAAAATAAGCTCTTGGAATATTTGTTTTTAATTGGACTAGGTGAATTACCAAAGTTTAACAATCTAGCTTAATATCTTAATAATTCAATATGGAAGCGTTATGACGCCTAATGTTGGTCTTGAAGAAGTATGGTTTTCAACTCAAGAAACATTGGCGCAAATTATTCCTTTCTATGAAAAGGGGAATCGAATAATCTCTTTCGGGTTTGATTCACGATTAAGACGAGATGGGATAGTCAAAACTGTTAAGAGCGGTGATGCGGTTCTTGACATTGGCTGCGGACCCGGTACCATGAGCCAAAGTCTATCAAGATACATTGGAGATGTTGAGCTGATGGTTCTTGGAGACCCATTAATCCCAATGCTTGAAGCGGCGAAGAGAAGCGCTTTGAATGTTAATTTGCATATAAACTGTGTTTTTGAGTATCTTCCATTTAAGGAGGAAGCGTTTGACGTAGTCATGTGCGGTTTCTCCTTCAGAGACGCTAGGAATTACAAGGAGGCGTTAGGAGAGTTTCAACGTGTCTTGAAGAACAACGGAAGGTTGTTGATTGTTGATATTGGAAAGTCTGATAACTTTCTCATAAGGTGGTTTGTGGGGTTATACTTCAGATTCATCGCTGGGGCGCTTATCTGGATATTTCTAGGGGTGAAAAAACGCAGTTTATACTCAAAAATCTACTATACATATAGAAAATATCTCACTTTCAACCAACTGGAGAATCTGCTTAAAGCCCAGTTCAAAGAGGTTAAGATACAACAAAAGATGCTAGGTGCTGCTATGATTGCCGTTGCGAAGAAGCAAAAAACAGGTTAGCTATGCGTGGCTTATCCATTTGCCTGAGCCATCTGTATAAATTTCTTTCTTCCAAAGAGCTGGCTCGGTTTTATAGCGGTTAATCGCCTCTTCCAATGCGGGTATAGCTTCTTTCCTGCTTTTGCTTGTAACTATTACTAGTACTAGATTTTCTCCGACCTTGAAGTTTCCAATCATGTGAAATATCTGCACCGATGCAGCACCGTATTTTTCCCTAACTTCTTTACATATTCTCTTTATGGTATCATTAGCATGTTTCTCGTAGGACTCCATCTCAATTGACTCAACCTCTTTACCATCAAAACCCCACTTCTTGGTAATTCCTGTGAATGTTAGAATAGCTCCTACGTCCTCAGGATGCTTTTCGGTTAATACTTCGTTTACGATTGATGAAACACTAATCTTTTCCTTATCGTAAATACCTGATTCAAGCATATCGACACATCGCAATACCAAATATTAATTATGTTCGATTTAAATTACTTGTTTTCTTGAACTTTCGCTTAAGCGGCGAACCGCAGGCGTCGCAAACCTTCAACTTACTATCTTTGAATGTCTTTCCGCATCCATAGCAGTACACAACCCATTGCACAACCTTCTTTATTCCAAGCGTCATCACAGTCGATACTTTTAATCCTAACAAGTAAGATAGGTTCCCAACTGAAAAATCATCAGAAACCAAAGTCACGTCAAACCCATCACTTTTCAATTCTAATCCAAGAGCTATGATAGAGATGTCTGCTGTTGAAAGATGTGTTGAGTCGCCGCTACTAACTGCTTCACTTCTTACTTTCTCTAAATACTGCTCAGAAGGGCGGTAGACTCGAACCCTTCCAATCTCAATTAGATTCTCTAAGGAACCGCTCTTAGTCTTAATATGCGCAATCTCCTCAACCACTGGTTCAGTTGTGTAATACGTATCTAGACTATTGTAGGGCACCCCAGCGTAGAAAGCTGTTGCGTCAATAATGATAACTTTAGACCGGTTCTTCGCACTCAATTCTATCTCTCAAATATAAACAATGTTTGGCGATTAGCTACCTGAATGGTTATTCTTTTAGCTTGTCATCGCTTAAGAGCCCCAGGTTTTCAAG
>DATBXD010000172.1:0-3927 GCA_036514475.1 Nitrososphaerales archaeon | reverse complement strand
CAGGGTGATAGACTTTAGACCAGAAACAAAAACATTAAACGACTCAGCATTAAACATTATTGGAAGAAATTTTAAGTTACCGTCTCAAGACATGGTGCTTAAACTAATCCAGATTAGCAACGTGTCTACAAGGGTGCAGATTCAAAACGGTCTATCAGACCTAACTTCTGACGATATATCTTTGAAGGGGCAACTTACAACTGGTTCAGAAATTGTTTTCGAAACACAAATCAAGAATATTGGAGAAATCAAATCAACCTTCACAAATATACGACTTGCAATAGACGATACTATAATCGATTCTCTAAATATATCCACCATTCCTTCCGGCGGTTTGATTAAGATATTCTTCAAACCTTGGCGAGCTTCAGCCGGTGAACACATCATCAGTATTCAAGTAGATTCCGAGAATAGTATCATCGAATCAAACGAAAGCAACAATGTGTTTTCTGAGAAGATTAGCATCACAAATCAAAAACAAGTAGTAATAATTGACAAGTCATAAGTTTCCAAAAGCCACGTTGATGTGAATTCAAGTCAGAAGGTATTCTTTCATTCTTCAAACAAGAGTGGAGAAGACTTCAGTACAGGACTAATCTTCGTGAATCAAACTGGGTTTAAACCTAACGCCACAGGCTGGATAGTGATTGATGTTAAATCAAGCAATGTGGGCAAGAACACATGGACTATTACCGGAGTCACCGCTGACACCGCATTAGAATATGATCAGACTGCCCCCAACCCAATCATAATATGGGATAGAGTTGTCATTAACCTCTTTACGCCCCTCAAGCATATCTCTATAAACTCAAAACTACCAATTAGCATTACAGGATTATATATCTACAGCGGGGAACAGTTCAAAGGAAATGTAGTTTTCAACGATACTTTGACTAAGAATAAAGTAGGTCGTTATAACTATAAAGTGGTTCATATTAATGATACAGAATTTGGTCTAACAAAATATGAATCAAACGTTATCTCAGTGATATTTGACAAAGTTGATATAACTTTGTCTCTGATAAAACCGAGAATTGACATTGGTGGAAATCTAAGCATAACCTTCGTTGCGAAGTACAGTTTTGATGGACTCCCATTCGATGGAAGCATACGGTTGAATGAAACAACTTCTAAGAATAATTTGGGCTCATACAAGTATACGGTTTTTGGATTAGTTGACAATCGTTACGGCCTAGAAGCGTTCTCGTCAAACACAATCACCGCTGTTTTCGATATCGTGAAAATAAGATTATCTGCGGAAACAGACCGTGTTGATGTTAATTCTAAAGCAAATCTTAGAACTATCGGTGAGTATCTTTACGATGGCAAGCCTTTCAAAGGGGAAATCACCTTTGATAGCAATCTCACAAAAAGCGAGGTTGGACGATATAGATTTGGTGTGCAATCAATTGAAGACCCATTGTTTGGTCTTTCAAAGTTTGATTCTAATGAGATATATATAGTGTATGACAGGATTCTTATAGACCTTAATTCATTCCCAAGATTTGAAATTGGAACTTCAGCTAAAATCAACTTCACTGCTATATACGAATATGATTCCAGTTTCTTTGAAGGTCATATTCTCCTCAATGATTCCACGATTAAAGAGACTATTTCGAGAATCTCTTATACCGTGTCAAAGATAAATGATACAAGATTTGGCCTAATCAAGTTCAAATCAAACAACATCTTTGTGATATTTGACTCGATAAAGATGGGATTGAATATTAATGACAATACACCGTTTACAATAAATGCAAGAATTAGACTTTCATCTGAGTTTGACGGTTCACCAATTAAAGGGGATGTAAGAATCAATAATAATCCATCCAGAGATTTAGTTTCAGGCTTTTATGAATACGAATCCAGTTCGTTTTACTTGACACAACCCCTACATACCAACGTCAAAGTAGACGGGTTTAGGGAAATAGAAACTAAAATGACAGTTAACCATGTAGGAAATATCGGGACTATCATTTTGTTGACTTCAGCAGGTTTAGTTCTGATCTTTCTAAGAAGACCTAAAGGAATATCAACGTAATCTATTTTTTAAGGCCTCGCCCAAAGAGGTAAATTATGGCAAAGCCAGCAATCCCTAAAGCTAATACAAGCAGAGTAACAGGGGCAATTAAATCATCTCCACCTTCGGACACTTGAAAAACTTGAAGTAGATCAATAATTTGATTAAACAAATATTGTCGGCTATAGTATGATATGTTGATTTATATTCTTATCACTGGTTACTGGAATTATCTTGGATTTAGATATCTAAAGGCTTAACTACCTCTTTTTTGTCGGAAGTAGGGGATAATTACATGGCTAAAATAGCCCTAATTCAAGGTGATGGCGTTGGTCCGGAGCTAGTTGACGCAATGCTTACTGTCTTCAAAGCGGTAGGTACCAAGGCTGAAATAATAAAATGCGACGCCGGTCTTGAATGGTGGCAGAAACATGGTGGATCGTCTTTCATACCACCTGAAACGTGGGACGTATTGAAATCCTCAGACGCGTGCTATAAAGGACCTACAACCACCTTGCCAACGCCTAATACGCCAAGAAGCGTAGCTGTTGGCATAAGACAGTATTTCGAGCTTTATGCAAACGTGAGACCAATCAAAAGTCTCCCGAACCACGTTGGGCCTCTCGGGGAAGTGGATTTTATCTGTACACGTGAAGCGACAGAAGGTCTTTACACTGGACTTGAGCACAGACTCAGCGACGACTGCGCAATAAGCATCCGAAAGATTACTAGAAAAGGGTGTACACGAATAGCAAAATACTCCTTTGAGTTAGCTAGAGAAAAAGGTTGGAAGAAGCTAATCGCTATCCATAAAGGAAATATTCTCAAAGAAACTGATGGACTATTCCTACAAGTTGTGGAAGAAATTTCTAAAAGCTACCCCGACATAGAAGTAGAGCCTTACTTTGTGGATAATTTCTCCCAGCAGCTAGTAAAGAACCCACAGAGATTCACAAAGAACATAGTAATGAGCACCAACCTCTTCATGGATATATTATCAGAGGAAGCTTCAGGACTTGTTGGAAGCATAGGCTGCATATACTCAGCTAATATAGGTGACAAATATGCAATGTTTGAACCAGCCCATGGAAGTGCTCCAAAGTACAAGGGAATGAACAAAACTAATCCGACGGCAACAATACTTTCAGGGGCATGGATGCTGGAGTACATCGGTGAAAAGAAACTCGCAGAGGCAATCTTCAAAGCCACATATGACGTGATATCTGAAGGAGTCCATGTGACATATGATCTAAACGGTAAGGAAACAACTTCAGGAATGGCTCAAGCCATAGCTAAACGTACCGAAAAAATCCTGGCTTAGAAAAATATACAATGGTAATTAGAGAATACTAATCAGTTTATGGGATATTGAGTTTCACGATAAGTGTTGAGAAAACTGGGCATCTATCTGCATCTTATAAACTACAAGTCTCACAAAATATAGTTCTATCTCTTTGAACATATGTCGGATAGAATAGTAGGATGTTTCGTAACTTGGAAATAATCGCACAAACTGAATTTTCAAATATATCTTTAATAATAATTTATAAAGTCACGACTCAGTTTCATGATGACCTTTGAGAGTCTTTAGTAGAACGGTGTATAAGTAGTAGAAACGCGATTCCAGATACCCCTAACACGACTTGAAAAGAGGCTATCCTCCATAAAACGACGGCTGTCCATGATGAGAATTCATAGATCGAAGAAAGATATAATGCGACGGCGATCTCGGTTAGTCCTGACCCGCCTACTGAGATAGGGAGGGCGGCAATCGCCATCGTGCCATAAGCTACAAGAGTTGAAGAAAGCAGGTCAATATTCAGACCTGAAGCGTTTAAGATGATCCATAGGACCATTCCTGACAGTAGAGCTTGAATTACAGTAAGGATAAGAGAATAAACGATAGT
>DATBXD010000171.1:0-12763 GCA_036514475.1 Nitrososphaerales archaeon | reverse complement strand
CGAAGAAACTTCTCCCAAAATACTTTCTGAACCGCCACATATACCTCCTCCTTCAACAATTATTGGGGCACACCCATTTGAACGAGTTGACCAGCATCTTACTCCGATACTGTTTAATGCTTTCAATAGGGGTAGCATTGGCCTCGTCCGAATACTCGCGTCTCCAGTTAAGACTGAGTACCCTTTTGGGGCTAGAGCTGATACACTAGTCATTAGGCGAAGTGTTGTTCCAGAGTTTTCAACATTTACGACATTATCTGGGACTTTAAGGGGCAACCCACTTTTAATCTCAAGAGGATTTTTCTCAACAACATCCGCCCCAAATGATCTGCACGCATCAATTGTAGCTCTTGTATCTCGTGAAAGTAGGGGCCGTTTAATCTTCGACACGCCTAAACTTAGGCTTGCAAGAACAATTGCTCGGTGCGTGTAACTCTTGCTTGGCGGAGCAATTACGGTTCCATTGAGATTTGATTGCTCTACTCTAACCTTCAGAAAAACAAACCCCCTCAGCTTTAGAATTGTTTATGGAGGTTACTATGACCTCCCCTGGCATTTCACGCCATTTCCGACTTATCTTCTCAACTTCATCTTGATAACACACAGCTGCTACTGCAGGACCTGTTCCTGACAATCCGGATCCCAACGCTCCCAGCCTTAAAGCATCCTTAGAAGGTTGAAGCGTTAATCCTAATGCCGACGAGTGAATATCACCGTTAAGAATCATGGCTTTCCAGTACTCTCCTGAAAGAGCGTATTTGTAAGCTTCAGCCACATTATTCTTGAAAGGCATGATCTTGTTCTTATCAAAATCTTTTGTGTATGTTCTTTCAGTAGGTACATAAATTACTATCTGAAGTTTGTCATTTGCTTTTTCGCGTTGAATTAACTTACGTTTCGTGTTGTCGGTTACGACAAATCCTCCAAAGAAACTAGCGCAAGCGTCGTCAAACGCGCCTGTAATCGTTACACCTGCTTTTAGCGATGCGTCTACACCGATGTTTACAGCGGTTAAATCATCAACCTTTTTATCAAGCGCAGCTAATGAAGCTAGAACGATCGCGTTTGAAGCTGCGCTAGAGCTTTTCAAACCTCTTCCAACAGGTATTTCTGACTTGGTCGAGATAAAGACATCGAAATTACCCTCTCCATATCTTTTCAAGACTTCTTGAACTGTCATTTCAGCTAAAGTAGTGTCTTCAGATGTTTCACCACCCACGACGATCACACCTTTTCCTCGACAACGTTCAATTTTCACCTCAGCAGTAGTTTTCAGACAAATACCCAATGCAGCGCCTTTTCCGATCGATATCGCATTTACTATAGACACTGCACCATGAGCCACTCCTAAACCTTTCATGTGGTTATCCTCTCAATTTACTCTTAGCTACTTTCATCATGATATCTCTTGGAGCTTCTTGGCCCGTCCAAAGTTCGAAAGATTTAGCAGCTTGATTAACCAACATTTCATACCCTGGAATTGTTACGCACCCTGATTTCTCACCATATTCAATAAGTTTAGTTCTAAGCGGCTTATAGACAATGTCACAGATGACATGACTCTTCTTCAATAATCTTAACGGAATAGGGCTTTCACCTACATTTGGATACATACCAACAGGCGTGGCGTTTACTATGATGTCTACTGCAATCAACGTTTTACTAAGGTTTTCCTCGTTCAACTTCAGAACCTCTCCAGTAAATTTTAGATTCTTCTTTAAATGAGCAACCATTTTGTTTCCTCGAACCTCATTCCTAGTCAGAATCAGAATGTCTTTGCACCCTTCTTTAACAAGTCCAGAAATACAAGCTCTTGCAGATCCACCAGAGCCTGTGATCAAGGCTTTCCGGTTTCTTAATTCTATTCTTCTTTCTCTAAAAGGTTCAATAAATCCATCAATATCCGTGTTAAATCCCATAAGTTTTCGATTTTCGTTTATTATGGTGTTTACTGCCCCAATAACTGAAGCTGACTTGTCGATACTATCAAGGAGTTCCATAACTGATTCTTTGTGAGGTATCGTTACATTAATACCTCTTACACCAAGAGTCTGCAAACCAGTGATAGCCCTTTTCAAATCATTTTTCTCTACTCTAAATGAGAGGTATACGAAATTTATCCGTTTATCTTTGAAAGATGCGTTGTGAATCTCCGGCGAAATAGATTGAATCACTGGGTCCCCTATCAAGCAACACAATTTAGTATCTGCATCAATAGCTAACCTAGATGACATCATAGATTCGCCTAAGCTCTTTTATTGGTATTTGTCCTGGAGCAGTCCCATTATCATCTAGAGCCGCGTAAGTGAAAGGACTTCCCATTGTGGTGCAGAGAATTCGGGAGATTATCCCCCTATCACCCATGCAAAATGAGATTAGTTTTCCATTATTTGCTGTTTTGTAAAGTGAAAGAATCTTAGCGTTGTCACTAAAAACTTTAGCAAAAGTTACTATCTTAGCAAAATCTCCCAAAAGAACTTCTTCCTTATACACCTCGCTTAACTTATTAAAAGATGGTGTCTTAGAAAAATCGTGCCAAGAGACTATCAAAGACGTGTTTTCAACCCTTAAGACCTTTGCGGTTTCAGGCTTTTCTTTCAAAGTACTAAGCTCAATGTCAATAAATGCAGGACCCTGTAAAGATAATTTCTTTAGTAGCTTAATCCTCTCATTTTCAGTCCCAATGAATTTACCTCCTTCAGCCTGTTTTCTACAGGTGAAGACGCACCGATGAAGAGAATTGCTTAAAATATGTCCAATCTTATCAAGGTCAAACTCATGCAAATAATCAAATCTAATCTCAACATAATCTGAACCGAATGCTAATGCTTTCTTAACGTCAGACTGCAAAACTTGTAACGTCGATGCATTAATAACTGTGCAAATTTTATTTTTCTTGTTGGGAGACACCTAAAATGTTCACTTTTCTAGAACAAACTCATTAACTGCGACTCCAAAATGTCTACCAGATGTTACGCTTGTCTTTATGAGAACATTATCCCCAACTTTTAGTTCAGTTACTGGTATTAGTTTTCCATCAGTATCAATTAGAGGAATCGTTTCAGCGTTTTGTAAAAGAATGCTTCCAACTCCTTCTCCTAGACTTACCTTAATTAACATCAAGGGTCGACGCTCAATCTTCACTCTGCCAACCAAAACTGTTCTCGAGTTTCCCTTAAAATCTACCGCCAATACCTCGTCTCCAGATTCAAGTTCAGATAGGTATTTTGTTTTTCCATCAGGTAACAATACATAACTATGAATGGATCCCGCGTTCACTCTAAACGGTCTTGGGGATGTGAACTTTGAACCTGATGACTCATTATGTACTAAAAAAAGATTCTTGGCTTGACTACCAACTAGAATTCCTTCACCTTTATTTAGAATTGATGCTGTGTCGAGGCATACTCTATCGCCTACACCAACATTCCTAACCTCAATAACTTTAGCCGAAGTTAACTCTATTCGCCGTCGAGCTGATAGGCTTTTCATAGCCTGTTTAACATCAGCAATATTATCGGTTGCTAGCACAACACCATCTACGCCTAGCTCTAGAATCGAAAACATTGTCGGGACCTGTTGAGCGGAATCAGCAACTGCGTAGATACTTGTTTTTACCTTGTGTGTCCCTGCAACAAGGTTTTCTAAAGGAATTATCTTCCAGTCTCCGGTTTCAACAATGACTGCTTTTGCCCCCATCTTCGAAATTGAGATGGCTGTTTCAATATCCTTATTGCTTTCAGCCTTGATATTCAACGCGAAAACTCGATTTCCCCTCTTCTTAGATATCGCGTCATCTCTATTTGAAACCAGGACTATGTCAGCATCGTCTGAATCCGAAATAACTTTGCCACCGGCTTTCTTCACATACTCAACTTCGTTCTTTCTACATAGAAACAGTTTTACTCCTTCTTTCATAGATTTTCTTACGAATGGCGTGATTCTATCTTGACTTGAACGAATCTGTACAATTATTTCCTTAGATTCAGTCACCAGCTTTTAGAACCTCCAATGCATCTTTTATAGTCAATTCCTCAATTATCAGAGCAGAAAGTGCTTTTACCATTCTTGTTGGGTTTGCATGTTGAAAGATATTTCGACCAAATGTTACTCCAATAGCCCCTGCATCAAGTGCTCCTCGCACCATCTCTAATACATCTTTGTCAGTCTCAGATTTAGGGCCTCCAGCTATAGCAATTGGTACTGGGCAGCTTCTTACAACTTCTTTAAACGAATCAGGGTCACCAGTGTAAACAGTCTTTACAATATCTGCTCCAAGCTCAGCTCCGACGCGCGCTGCATGTGCAACTTTAACTGGATCATTCGCATCTTTGATGTTTTCTCCTCTAGGGTACATCATGGCAATGCAAGGGTAACTCCATTTATCGCACTCATCAGAAACAGTTCCTAAAATCTCAAGCATTTCAGGCTCTTCTTTACCCCCGACATTAACGTGTACCGAAACGGCATCTGCTCCTAATCTAATAGCCTCATCAACACTTGATATCAACATTTTTCTGTTTGGTGCTAATCCCATACTGGTGCTTGCCGACAGATGCATAATAACGCCCAATCCCTTGGGCTCACGCAAAGACCTGATTATGCCTTTATGTACAAGAATCGACGTGGCGCCTCCTGCCTCTACTTTTGAAATAGCTCGGTCAATCTCTTCAATTCCCTTAATAGGGCCCGAACTAACTCCATGATCCATAGTTACGCAAATCAAGCGTCCATTCCGAAGTATCCTGTTTAGTCTAATATCTTTACCTAAAACCATGATTTAACCTCCAATTTAGGTTCATAACGCAATACTGCTCATACTTAACCATATTCAAGGTAAAGGCTTAGTCCCGTAACTCTAACAATCCCTAACAGAATCTTGAGGTAATTTCTATGCCAAGTATAGTTAAGCTAGTTATGGGACGAAGCCCAAGGTAAATATCCTTGGAATCAGCTGGCTGATAATAATGCAGTTTTCAATAGGGCAACTGTTGGCTCAGCGCTAGCTTTTAACACAACTATTCGAATTGAAGAACCGATTGTGAGAAGGCCAAAGATGTTGATGTTTTTTCTTGCCAGTGGCTGCGTAACCCGTTGGATTAAACCTGGAACAGTTTCTAAAGCAGATCCTCTTACAACTATAACTCGAAGGTTTTCAAAGAAGCTAAGTGCTTTCCCAATCTTGTTTTCAATAACCATATTATGAACTTGATCAACTATATTGATACCGCCTGAAATGTACAAGACAGTAGTCTTAGGGTCAAGAGTAAGTGAAATAATGCTTCCACCTGATTCCTTTATACCTGTCATCAAGAATCGTATCTGTTCAGTGTCAAGGGGTTTGTCGCCAATAACTGTTATCATGGTTATTGGGTCTTGCAAGAGTTCGACAACAAGGTCAACAGCGCCGCCATCTATGATCGTCCCGTCTTCACCTGTTTCTTGTAAGCTTGCAATGCGGATTCTCACACCGTTACGGTTGTAACTCATAGCTTTCGAATGAAGAAACTTAGCTCCTCCAGCACTTAAAAGAAAAGCTTCCTCCGAGTTTAGTTCTTTCAATGGAACTGGGTTCTTAACAACATCAGGATCACTTGAAAATATCATTTCCACATCCTTTACAAGAACAATCTCCTTTGAGTTTAGACAGCTTCCAAGTAGAATAGCTGTTGTATCACTACCACCTCTTCCAAGAGTTGTCATTATTCCCAGTCGAGTCTTGCCAAGAAAACCACAAACAACCGGCACTTCTCCAGCTTCAAGCATTGGTCTTATTTTTCTCTGAACCTGTCTTTCAGTTTCATCATATATTGGATTAGCATCAAGATGGTTTTCATCAGTTACAATGGGCCAGTTTTCAAATTCAGGATCTACTAGTGTTGGCTTTAGACCTTTCGAGATTATTGCTGATGTGAATAGTCTTGCACTAGTCCTCTCACCCATAGATAGAACCTGATCCAAAATATCATTTGGAGTATCGGGATTTATCTTCCTAGATAAACTCAAGAGATTATCAGTAGCCCCTTTTAGAGCTGAAACAACAATTACAGGTCGAAGCCCATTATTAATTACACGGCTAACCATATCAGCTGCTTTCTTCATCGTCACCTCATCTTGAAGAACTGAACCCCCAAATTTTATTACGATGCTTTCTACCAAACCAAACTACCTCCCCCGTTTACAATCTTATCGACGCAATAATTTAAGAATCTGCACCTTAGACTTTCCAAACATTCTCTAATTATTTGTTGAAGAGAATGTCTTTGTATGATAAACGTAGTCGCCTCTCATATCAACCAACCCTTCAAAACAAACGAGCTTGAAAAGCATATATAAACCTATTTACAAAAAAATTAGCTAATTTCTTCTTTTCCACTTTACACCTTCCGGAGTATCTTCAAGAATTATTCCTTTCAAAAGCAATTCTTCACGTATTGAATCTGTTGTCTTCCAATCGTGTTTTCTCCTGGCGGCCTCTCTTGACTCTATTAGCTCCTTAATTTCTTCAGAGATTTTATCGTCATCTGTCTCTAATATCCCAAGAACTTTATTTATCTTATTCAAGGTGTTGATTGTATTCTCAATGTTTTCTCTTGAAGCACCACCCGTTTCAATCGATTTGTTGATTTCCTTAATGAAATCAAATAACGCCGCCAAGCCTTCGGATATATTTAGATCCTTATCCATCGCTGCTTCAAACTGCGTCAAGACTTCAAGGCAACTCGAGCTAATTTCCTTGTTAAACTTGCCATCTTCCTTCATTGTTTTTAATCTGCGATTAAAGTCATTGATACGCTGAACAGAAGCCTGAGCTTGTCTTAACCCTGATTCGGAGAAATTGAGTTGAGTTCGATATTGAGCGCTTAGGAGAAGGTATCGAATTGTCAATCCACTATACCCTTTCCTTAGGAAATCCCTTACAGTCAATATGTTCCCGAGAGATTTTGACATTTTCTGGCCTTCTATTAAGAGGTGCTCAGAGTGAAACCAATAATTTACAAACTTCTTATCATTAGCGCCTTCAGATTGAGATATCTCATTCTCATGGTGAGGGAAAATCAGATCTACACCGCCCGCATGAATGTCAAAAGATTCACCAAGGTATTTACAAGACATCGCTGAGCACTCAATGTGCCAGCCCGGTCTACCTTTCCCAAGCTCTGTATCCCAGAAGACTTCTCCATCGTCTTTATCATATGCCTTCCAAAGAGCAAAGTCCGAAGCTTCGTCTTTGTATTCATCTTCTTTCACTCTGGCTTTTCTATCTTTTTCATGAACTAATTTTATGCCGGAGAGATTACCATATTCTGCAAACTTTGATACGTCGTAGTAATACGATCCGCCGCTCTCATAAGCATAGCCTCTATTCACTAATTTCTTGATTAGAGTAACCATTTCATTGATATGTTCAGTTGCTTTCGGATAATACTCTGCCTTCTCAATATTCAAAGTTTTCAAGTCATCAAAAAAAGATTCAGTATACTTCTTGGTGTAATCACTTAAACTTTCACCTGCAGATACTGAACCTCTAATCGTCTTATCATCAACATCAGTAATATTCATAACTTGAGTTACTTTGAATCCTTTATACTCAAGATAACGTCTCAGAATATCCTGTGAAACAAATGTTCTAAAATTTCCAATATGTCCATAGTCATAAACAGTTGGTCCGCAAGTGTAGATCCTTACATTGGCTGGATCAATTGGACAAAAAGTTTCAATCTTTCTTCCTAAAGTGTTGAAGATCTTAAGTGGCAAACAATTCACTCAATCCATTCTAATGGTTAACCCATATTAGAAGTTAAGAGTTTTCATATCTTTAGAATACCTTTAATCCTTCCATTAACTAACCCACATCCATGACGACTTCTTCAATGCCAAGAGGCAAATTTGTAAATCATAAAACACTGAAGGAAGGTTGGACATATATCTCAACTAGCGATGAAATGGTCATAGGTGTAAAGGTGTCGGTAACAAAAGTTGTAAAACTTCAGAATCCGGATGACACTTCAATGATCAATCCAGATGGAACCCCAGCTTACTATATCATATCAACAAATGTGCTAAGAACTTTAACAAGAGCAGAATGGGATCAAATAAAACGAGACGAACTACAAGAATAAGGATAAATAGGAAAAAGAGAAGAAGTGGCCTTATTTCTTCTTTCTCATTGTTAAGAAGGCCACGGCAACAATTGCTATCACTACGACTATTACAATAGCGTAGAGTATTTCCGACGGAATTCCTTGGTTCTCATTTGATTGAGTAGTTGTGCTACTTGCAATGACAGTTGTACTTGGTTGAGATGGGGTACTCGTTGTGGTTGTGACGGCTTTACCTATGTTAAGTTCTATTTCGAGTGTTTTAGTTATTTTGCTATCTTCTACACCTTTTGCGTTAACAGCGAGGGTGACCTTTCCTTCTGGTACTGTTGACGCGATAGTTATCGTCATTTTAACATTACTTTGCTCGAGCTCTGGAACAGCAACTGGATTTGGTGCGAAAGTAGCGGTGACTCCTGATGGGGGATTTACAAGTGATAATTGCGTATTGCCTGCGTAACCTGATTGGGATAAAACATTAATCGTGATATCAAGAGAACCACCCGGAGGTGTGTCAACCACTTTAGTACTTGGGTCCACCTGAAGATAAATAGCTGGTTCACCCGGACCAAGAGCCGATACTGTTTGAACCGACAACAGCAACAACGCTAACGTGACCGTAGATATCATAAAGTTTCTATTTTTATTCATTTTACTTTCAAATCTTATAGGTCAAATCCGGATAATAAGGCTAACGGTTAGACTGTTTAGAAACGATTGGATAGTAATTGATATTTTTAATCGAGGGATTTATTAGACTATTCCTTTTATATCCCACGTGACTTTGAATGGTTTCCGTGGGTACCATGTGCTTTTCTTCTCCAAACACGCTTTGAACAATAGTGGAACACCTATCGTCGCATCAATATAAACTACTGCGAAACGAGCTCCATATGAGTATTTGCCCCACGACTGGCTTTCTTTAAATGTGCATCCTGATAGACCACCCCACTTTGGGTCATCTGTGGTTATTTGTATTCCGTACGCGTGTGGTGAGGTTTCCAGTCCAAGAATTCCAGCTAAAGGTGTTATTTGCTGGATATAGTTTTTTGGAACTCCTCCGCCGATATGTATGGCGGCGGTCTTTTTCGATTCCATCTTCACTTTTAAAATCTCGAGATTATCCCTGATTGTATCTACTACTATTGGTTCTTTTCCTTGTTCATCGTGCTCTTTTAGGTGCCAAGCCAATGACATTCCAATGGAAGAGTCAGCTATCGCTGGGCAGAAAATAGGGACTCCTTTGTTGGCAGCAGTTGTTAGTATTGAGTTGCTTTTGTTTAGCTTCTTTCCAAGAAGGTAGAGGAACTCTCTTGTCGAGTATACTCGTGGCTTAAGCGAGTCTGCGAACTGTTTGATGTATAAATCAGTGTCTTGAAACTGAAGATCTGAAACATAAACATCAAGCATTCTATCAATACGTAGTTTCCTAAGCTCTAAGTCTGAAACATCGTTTTGGGCAAGATAATGGTGAAAACCTAGTGCCTCATGTAATTCATGATAAAGATTAGCACCTGTAGAAACAAGTACATCTACAATGCCTAAGTTTATCATGTCCCGAACAGCTTTCAAGAGGCCTCCCGGAATCATTGCTCCAGCTAGACCAAGAAATACTGTAGGTCTATCTTTGTCTTGAAGCATTCCAAGCATCACGTCGAAACAACTAGCTAAGTTTCTGCTTTGAAAAGCAGTTCCTCTAAACGACTCAAGTAGACCAGAAACAGATGAAGAAGATTCGACATCAAAATGTTTAACTGGATCTGTGAGAAGCTCGCTCTCCGTATAGGTTTTATCGGTAGTATTTGTTGAATTAACTTTTTCAGTTTTATCCGGAGTCATTTTTGTTGTAAACTTTTAGTGGCATCTTATAATCTTTTTAGATTCTTTACGGTAATATGCGAGTCTACTAACTTCATTATTCTTGAGACGAGTTTTTGTTTGATTGCATTTGAGAGTTTTTTATCACTTTATGACGTTTTGAGTTGTCTTCCCGTGACTTTTGCCAGTTGCTGAGACAATCGAAAGCACATCTCTATCCTTAATTGTGTAGTCGGCTGGCAATCTAAGCCCTGTCCTTGCATCAACAGCATAAAGTAATCCCTTAGTAAGATCAGAATGTACATGCCCTGCCAAGTCTTTTACAGTAGAACCTGATTCAAGAAGATATACATCTGGAAGAACGTTTCCACGTTTATCACTAAGTTTCTCAACATTATATACAGGATAAACAGTGTTCATTCTTAGGAGCTTAAATACTGCGACGTTTAATGCAAATTGAACTCCTGTTCTCATGTACTGCCCGAGGATAGATCGCTTAATGTAGGTTAATGCCCATTTCTGTTTTTCACTTAGATTCTTATCGTTAATTACGTCGAACTCTTCGTGACCTGGAATATACCTTATCATACCTTTCTGCTCAGCTCGCCTCAAAGTTAGCTCTGCTTCAGAGCTTGCTGGAATTACGATCATGTCAGCGTATTCTTCTCTAATCCTCTGGAAATTATCTGCAGAAGTCGGAAGGTCCATTTTATTTGCAACTATGAGAGTGGGTTTTGACACATCTCTTAGTATCCATAAGAATTTCTTTGTTGAATCAGGGGTCCAATTGTTGAAATCGTTTTCATCAAGCTTACTTTCAGCAAGAGCAATCCTTACATGATTCTCCTTAACACCAACTCCTGCGAAAACATCCAAGATCCCGGCCACAAAGTTCTGCTCATTCTCAAGTTTCCTAGATACTTTATCCCTATTTCCCTCAAGCAGTTTCACATACCACATGCACAATTCTTCTTCAATATCCCCGAGATCAGCAACTGGGTCCCCAGTCCCAGGTTCAGATATTCGCCCTTCTACGTCAACACTACCTGAAGTATCTACTACGTGAAGCAGAGCATCTGATTGAGACGCAATTGACAAGAACTGGTCCCCAAGTCCTTTTCCAGTTGATGCACCTTTTATCAACCCTGGAAGATCTATTAACTCGATAGGTATCGATCGCCAGCCATCGGCACATCTTGATCCAACTGGATTATCCTTAACATTGAATTCTTTGTGGACGCAAAGAGTTACAACATGGGCCGTTCCAAAATCAGGTTTCTTGGTTGTAAAAGGATAGTTAGAAACCTCGGCGGACTGGAGAGTGGCTGAGTTGAAGAAAGTCGTTTTACCAGTATTTGTTTTACCTATTAATCCGATTCTAATTGGTGACATTTTTTCACCTTATGGATAATTACTTTATGATGCTATTTAACTTGTCTTACGCCATGAAACAACAATTACTTATAATCATCAGTTACTGGGGAATAACAAGGGATTCAGAAAATCATTGGTAAAATTCACCGTCTCACCCGAAAACGGAATAACTGTTCATTTCAACGATAAGAGAATACATCTAGACCCTGTTCGAGCTTCAGAAGGTGACTACGCTTTTGTTTCTCATGCGCACCTTGATCATATGAAAGGTATAGGGAATACAAAGGCTAAACTATTGGCTTCTGAAGAAACAGCCTTTCTTGCCGGAAAACGTGGGTTTCAACTAGAAATAATGAATAGCATTCCTGAGAACTTTGAGCTTATTAACTCTGGACACATTCTCGGTTCATCTGGCCTCTTAATAGGTAAGAAACTGTTTTACACTGGTGACTTTACAACAAGATCTAGAGCCTTCATGAAAGGCTGTAATCCGGTTGATTGTGACGTATTAATAATTGAAAGTACATTTGGAAAAATGCAATACGTTTTCCCTCCGATTGAAGAAGTCAAAAAGAACGTGAATCAATTAATAGCAAATCTTTTTTCAAAAGGCATACCTATAATATTGATGGGGTATTCTTTGGGAAAGGCACAGATACTTTCCCACCTCTTTTCATCTTGGGACCCAATTTATGTCCAAGAACCAATATACGATATGAACAAAGCATACATAGAGCGAGGAATATGTCTTCGTGAAGACCTGATACCTCTTTCAGTAGCTCAGAAAAAAGACCTTTTGAGAAAGAAACCATGGATATTACTATCATCGCTCGGAAACGGAAACAACACACTGGTAAATAGTCTAAAAGAAGAATATGGTGCTGCGACGATTGCCTTTTCAGGTTGGAGTGCTGATTATCGTTCTAGATTCATGCGGAACATAGATTACTCTATTCCAATAAGTGATCACTGTGACTTCAATGAGCTAGTTGAAACAGTAAAGAAATGCAACCCTAGTCGCATATATACTGTTCATGGATTTGCTGATGAATTTGCATCCCACTTGAGGAGCATAGGTTTTGAAGCTCGTTCACTAAACAATAGACAAAGAATAATATCCGACTTTTCTCCAGAAGAGTAACTATACCTTTTTTAACCTATTAACGGACTAAGATTGAGGAAAGAAAGGTGAAATGATTGTCTTCAGCAGTATTTAGGCGTTTTAGTGAAGAATTAGTCACTATAATAGGCAGAAGAATAGAAGTAGAAACAATTGAAGGTAAAAAGCATACCGGAAATCTCTTAGCGATAGATGAACGGTTAGACATTATCTTGGATAATATTTTCCAAGGCAATGGAAAAGCATTCAAAACGATAATAAGCGGAAGCGTTATCAAAGAAGTGAAAGTCCTCGAAGCACCTTTTGACTTAAAGGCTTTAGCTGAGAGAATTGGCAAAGTGTTCCCAGG
>DATBXD010000170.1:0-3422 GCA_036514475.1 Nitrososphaerales archaeon | reverse complement strand
TTTGTATTGCCTTTTCAAAAAGGGTATTCTTTAGGCCTTCCGTGCCCATCGAGAGACTCTTCACTCTACCTCCTTTAACGATTTCAAAAGTCACCGGCAAGCTAGTCGTCACTACGAACCCAATCTGCTTAGATGCAGTATCAAAAGCTTTGTCTATACTCACTTGAAATTTATCTCGGATTTGGGTATGGAGTTCTTTCAAATCGCCGTATCGCTGAAGCACAGTATTATGTGCTGGCTCTACCCAAGATCGTCTAATACCGGAGAAATTATTACTTTCCATATTAATTCAACACTTCCTTTTTTTAATTATTGCAGCATACTTATAAACATTATTAGTTGTGGTTCTGTTAACTTGGCGTCGGATGATTATTCGTGTTAACTTTCATCGGGTGAACAAAAATAGTTCTTTTATTAAAGATAATAGAGTGATAGGTTATGAGTAAAGATAAAGTAAGGCGAGAAATGGTGTGTGTAGCGTGTGGAGAGAATCTCGGTGAACAAAGACCAAACTGGGCAAAAGAGCATCTTGAGAAATACCCAGAGCATGCGAAAACAGGTTTTGAAGGAAGGATCATCGGATAGGGTAGATGAGGAAGTCAGTCCCCACATTATGCTTGTCCCAATAGATGGTTGTTCTATTGTTGCAGTTATCACAATCATAAATTATTGGGATACTGTCTCCATCGCTACAGGGTTCTAATGATGCGTATGTGTGGGCATCATCTGGAGGAATTGCTTCGAATGGTTGATTACAATTCTTACAGGCATATTTCCTAGATTGATTACTCATCGATATTTTTTCAGCTCTTTAAGGTCTGTGGTTCTTGTAATCTGTCTCGGTCTATCCCAGTATGGTGATTTGCATTTTGGGCATACTCTTGGGCGCTCTCCTTCTTCTCTTGGAACCCATTGGTGTTGGCATCTTTCGCATTCGTATCCTTTCAGGGTGATTTCTCCCATACTATGGGTGTAGCCATTGGCAGTATATAAGTGTGGTATATTACTATAAGGTATATGTTTATATATTGTTAGTAATATACTATAAGGTATGCAAACTAATATGCGAGAGCAAAAAGGTCGGAAAATATCCGACAGTGGACAAATCACCCGTATTGATGCTCATGCTTACCATGTTAACTCTCAATCAGGAAATGGAGTTTATGAAGTTCTATCCACTGAATTAGGCTGGTTATGCTCTTGCCCCGATAGCACCTACAGAAAGGTGAAGTGCAAGCACGTATGGGCTGTAGAATTCTCACTAGCAATTAGGAGAGAGGTTCAGGTTAGAAGGATTGAGCCGATAACTACTAACTCATGCAAATATTGCGGTTCTATCAACATAACAAAAGATGGTCTAAGACATAATAAACATGGAGATATTCAGGTATGGAATTGCACGGATTGCAGACATTACTTCACTATCAACATAGGCTTTGAGCAAATGCGTGCTACCCCCCAAACAATCACTTCCGCTATGCAACTATATTTCACGGGAGAATCGCTTAGGAATGTTCAGAAGTTCTTAAGACTTCAAGGCGTTAATGTTTCTCATGTTGCGATTTACAAGTGGATAGGCAAATACATTAAACTGATGGAAAAATACCTCGAGCAAATTACTCCAAATGTTTCAGATACATGGAGAGCTGATGAAGTCTATATTAAAATCAAGGGCAATATGAAATATCTATTCGCCTTAATGGATGACGAAACAAGGTTCTGGATCGCTCAAGAAGTAGCTGATAGTAAGTATGCCCACGATGCAAGAAACCTATTCAAAATGGGCAAAGAGTCTGTAGGCAAGAAACCTAGAGTGCTGATAACTGATGGTTTACCAGCCTATAACGAAGCATACAAAAAGGAATTCTGGACACAAAGAAACCCTAGAACCCAACATATTCGGCATATCTCAATTAAAGGCGATAAGAACAATAACAAAATGGAAAGGCTGAACGGGGAGTTCAGAGACAGAGAAAAAGTAATGAGAGGATTAAAGAATAAAGACACTCCTATTCTGAAAGGCTACCAAATATATCATAACTACTAGGAGTTACGCAGTTGAGAATGTTTCCTCTGCTCCTTGCCTATAAGCGTTGTGTAACGCTTATATGTTTAGACGGTCAACCGCGTAACTCCTAACTACATCAGACAGCATGAGAGCTTAAATAATAAGACTCCAGCAGAGGCTTGTGGAATATTTACATCTGGTGAAAACAGATGGCTAACCCTAATCCAAAACGCAAAAAGAAACGAAGAGAGCGAGACTACCTATTTGTAGGCATCATTATGTCCCTCTTTGCACAAGGAATTTTTGATATGTTACAGAACTCATTTAGAGACTTTTTTCAAGCTTACCCGTAAATTGGATTATCTTTCTTACGACTTTTGCTACAGTTGGGGTCTTTATTTATTATTGGCGAAAAACAGAGTAGGTGTTCATCTTTCACCCGATGAAAGTTAACACGAATAATCATCCGACGCTAACTTAACAGAACCTTAGTTGTGGTTCTGTTAAGTCTGCTGGACATGGTTAACCCTGTTAATAGTTTGGACATGAAAAATTAGTATTTGTATAGAAACTCATAATAGATATTTCTCAACAATCTTCTTTAATTCTAAATCAACATATTCAGTAGTTCTTCCAGTTTCATTTTCTATTTTTTTGACGTCCTCTATTACTTTATCTTGAATTTCTATTGGTATAATAGGTATCTTAACTTTCTTTACATCTGATTTGTAAACATGGGGTTGTGCATTTCCTTTTTGTAGTTGATATAAAAAACTCTGGATATACCTTAGCATACAATAGATATATTTTGTTTTTAGTGTCTTTTCTTCTTTAGAACGAATAATTAAACAATCTGATGCGAAGATTGGATTTGGATGATACCATACATACCCTGAATTAGCTCCTGAAGCACTGAGTGTAATGACATTTCCAGATGTATTTGAAATATCATTATAATTAGGAGTTACGCGGTTGACCGTCTAAACATATAAGCGTTACACAACTCTTATAGGCGAGGAGCAGAGGAAACACTCCCAACCGCGTAACTCCTAAGAATATGCGATAGTTTTTCCACCAGCTATAACTGGGATTTTGCCTGTTTTAACTTCTTTTTGAGTGATAGATTGACCTTTATCAAAATCGCATAAAATATGCATTTTCTCTAATGAACCCCCCCCCTCCTTAACTGTCCAAACTTTTTCCCAATCTATTTTTGGTTTTGAATTAAATTGCATGTTAAATTCGATAGTCTCAAAATCAAACAGATTTGTGAGTTTTTCGTATCTAACAAACTCAAAGAGAGATTTATCTACGGCTGGGAATTTGGCATTGAATGCACTTTTTATATAATAATTGACTTTCTCAGGATTATCTAAATTTTGTTCATCATACAATGAACTGTTAATAACAAAAT
>DATBXD010000169.1:0-5536 GCA_036514475.1 Nitrososphaerales archaeon | reverse complement strand
CTTGGATTTCCATATTGGATTATGCACAGCGCCATGTATAGGGAATGTGAGCGAGGAGCACTACAGCGAACAAGTAAGACAAGCACGTTCTTTCCTAAAAGGCAATTATGAATATACTGTTAGAATGCTCAATTCTCAAATGAAAATCGCTTCCAAGGAGAAGAAATATGAACGCGCACTTGAACTGCGAAATCAAATAACATCCATTCAACTTCTCACTCATCGCCAGATTGTGGATAACGAAAGAAGATTCGACCAAGACGTTATGGCCTTTAGGAACCTAGGAGATAAGCTTCTAGTCGTTCAAATGGGTGTACGAAAAGGTGTTTTGTTGGGGAAGAAAGAGTTCTCAATAGATATCCAGCCTCAAATTGAACAGGAGTTTTTGAAAGCCTACTACACAACTAATCAAATACCAAGGGAAATACTGCTAAACAAGTCATGCTGGACAGATATAACAGAGAAAATAGCGTTGGAAGAATTATTCTCAACAAAACGAAATGCTCCAGTTACCTTAACTGTTGCCAAACGCGGCGATAAACTCGCACTAGTAAAACTAGCCGAAAAGAATATCGAAGTCAATTTAAAAGAGAATACGACGTTAGTTGACTTGCAAACCTATCTTAACCTTCCATCTCTACCCCGAATCATAGAATGCTTCGACGTGTCAAACCTTGGTGATGAACACATTGTTTCCGGAATGGTTCGGTTCAAAGACGCAAAGCCAGACAGGAGCAATTATCGAAAATTCAGATTAAGAACTGTAAAGAGACAAGATGATTTTGCAGCAGTAAACGAAGTAGTTCGAAGAAGATATGGACGTCTAATGGAAGAAAAAGCACAATTACCAGACCTAATTGTTATAGATGGAGGACCATTACAAGTCAACGCTGCAAGAAAAGCTTTACAATCACTTGGGCTTCAACTTCCACTCATAGGTCTTGCTAAAGAGCGGGAGGAAATCTATCTACCAGACGAAGATGCTCCAAGACAATACCATCAGACCACCAAGATGATGCTCCTACTGCGACAAATCAGAGACGCAACCCACAACTTCTCGATTAGCTATAATCGTAAGAGACGGCAAATGAAGATGAGAGATGAATTTGAAGCAAATATGAAAACCCCACAAACCAAAGAAACGCCTCATCTAAAGACACGAGAGCAAACGGACAAATGATCTTCTTTTTTTATTGTGTCGCTTATCAAGTCCTTAACCTAACTTGTTAAGAACGATTAGATGTTAAACTCGGAAAGAACAAACTTTTTTTTCTAGAGGTATCTATTTTAGGAGTGGGACACGATGCTATCAAACAGAAGAGCTACAAAGCTGCTGACAAAGCCCTAAAGAAACCCTCACTCTGCCTGTTCGGAAGATGAAAAACTATCCGAATAATTCCTAAAAAAGTGATGAAAAACTCAGAATACCTAAACCTCGCACCCTCCTTACCTCCGATCATATCAGCAACCTCTCCCCCAATCCTTTACAAACTCAAGCTCCAAAAGCAACTTCCCCTACCTTACATACTTCGCATCAATCTCCTTCCAACTCATAATCCAAGAAAACACATCAAAGACTAAAAAGCACATATCTCCACAGAATTGACCAAACAGTTAGTTATGAACCAACGCAGATACCGCGTTAACGTTAAATAGATGACAAATGTAAATTAAATGTGAATAATAAATGAGTAAAAATCTCACAGTCTTAGCTAAGAATCTTATCGACGGAAAGAATTTCGCAAACCTAGCCACTTTGATGAGCGATGGTTCCCCACAAGTAACTCCCGTTTGGGTTGATCGTGAAGGCGATACTATTTTAGTAAATACAGCCATAGGAAGAACTAAGCAACGAAACATTAGCGCCGACCCAAGGGTTGCCCTCGACATCTTTGATCAAGAAAATCCATACAGCAACGCATCTATTCGTGGTCGCGTAATCGATCAGTCTCAAAAGGGAGCTGATGAACATATTGACAAACTCGCCATGAAATATCTTGGAAAAGACAAGTATCCATTCAGACAACCAAGCGAGAAAAGAATAATACTAAAGATTAGACCAGAGACAATAACACCTTAGAAAAGATCAAAGATATTATTAATTACAATGTGCACTAGCATAAGCCTTGACTTCGTTAATGACTTCAAAAATAGAATACTTTGAAACCACGTTCGGCATCTCGGTACTCCTTGATATAAATAAGATTTTACGCGAGCGGAGGTCTTTCGCCGAGAGTTACGTTCACGGATGTGGTTGCTCCGTCTCTGATAATCTTTAATGCAATAGTGTCACCTGGCTGCTTAAAGCGTTCTGTATATAGTAACATGTCACTTAGCTTTCGCACTTCTATATTGTCTATGCCGACAATAACGTCGCCACCTATATTGACTGGATAACCATCAATAGTCACCTGCTTATTTCCACCCCTTAATCCCGCTCGTTCAGCTGCGGTACCTTGTGTAATTTGCAGTATTAAAAATCCTTTAGATTCTGATAGACCCATCGCATTAGCTATTCCAGGAGTCACATCTATGCCTTGAATCCCCACGTATGCGTGTCTATAAACCCCACTTCTTATCAACGAGTCTACGACGCGACTTATAGTGTTTGAAGGTATAGCTAAACCAACACCCTCATTTCCTCCTGCATTGGAAAATATCATTGTGTTTATGCCAATGACTTCACCCTTCATGTTTAGAAGCGGGCCTCCTGAGTTGCCCGGGTTCACAGCTGCATCTGTCTGAATCAGATCTATCATCGGAAAGCCTTGTTCGGTACTGCTCCGGCCAAGCTGGCTAACGATTCCAAGACTCATGCTGCCGCTTAACCCGAAGGGGTTTCCAATTGCTACCACTGTCTCACCTATTTGCAAAGAGCTTGAGTTTCCTAAGGAAATAGATTTCAACGCCTGTGATCTTAGATCCACTTTAATGACAGCTAGATCTGCATATGCATCTTTTCCAACAAGTTCAGCTTTGACCGATTCACCGTTTAGAAATGTGACTGTAATGTCTGTAGCGCCGTCGATAACATGGTTATTAGTTACAATGTTTCCCTGATCGTTGTAAACGAAACCTGATCCCTGAGCAGATCCGCCAGCGGCCAGCGTCACTGTTATCGCAACTACTGAACTTTCAACTTTCTTGAATAGATCAACTGGAGATAAATCACCATTGACAACACCCGCGGTTATTGTAACAGTCGTGGTAACTGTTGCTATGCCTGTGTTATTAGAAGACCCGTTTCTCCCATTCTGATCTGTAAATTGCCATGATACTACACCTGCGGAAAAAACGACCGCCAACAACAGTGCGATCGCCAAAACATTCTTTGTATTCAAATTATATCACTTAAGAAATAGAAGTAGACGTATAAGAAAAACTTTTACAGAATAAACCCAAACTGAACTTAAATACGTTCATTATTATCACGATCATCTTCACTTTCACATAATACCAAGTTATTGACAATATTTCTAATTCGCAGTAAGTTAGGACCATTCGCAGATAAGAATCCTTGTTTCAGCTTCAGTTTTTGGTTCATCTTCACATTATCACAATAACATGATATTAAATAAGCGGTTTTTTACCATTTTCCTTCTAAATTACCGAATCCGCAGGAAGGGAGCATATTCGAGAATTCCGAATAACATATCAAGATTCTTACTGTTGTTCAAACCAATTCTACACTAAAACTGATTTTCAAATGGCGATGTGAAAAAATATCAATAAGAAATAGATAGAAATAGTCTAACCAATTAATTTGTGGTTTTAATCAGATAAGAGTCTAAAATACTTTCAATCATCTAATATTATTGGTAATGAACAACGTCTAATGTGTTTTATTTGTTTATCAACTTCTTTTCTCCACTTAGATAAAAGGGGGATTATCTACATTGAACTATGGTGTTACAGAATGGAAGTATCTGCAGTTCAATCGGGTAGGAGAATTGAGTTAGAGGCAAAGATTAAGTCACTTGAAGAGGAGAAAACGAAACTTCAAAGTGAAATTGTCAATATAAAAGAGATGCTTGCAACTGCAAGCTTAGAGAAGAAGGCGAAAGACCTTGAAACCGAGGTTACTCAGCTCAAGGCTGTGAAATCTAATCTTGAGAATCAAAATCAAGGTAAACCAGCGTCAGATAACAGTAAACAACCTACCACTATTCAGACAGCTCAACAAGTCAAACAATCGGGCACGATCCAACCGGTTCGATATGGAACTTATTCTAAGCTATCATTAAGCTGAGCAAGATTTTTTTCTAGCTCACCTTTTTCTTTCCTTAATCTCGACACTTCAGTCTCCAGAGCGGTTAGTGTCGTCTTTAGGTTGACAAGATCAACATCCTCGCGTAGTTTTTCGTTTTCAAGCTTCAAATATTTGATCTCATTCACTACTTTATTGTATTCATCGGCGTCGACTATGGCAAATCTCTTGCGACCAATTACATTTGGAAACATAACCCCGCACCTGACACAGTGAAATATACCTACGTTGCTCTTGTTGAAGCTGCCTGTTTTGGTTGGTTCGTCAAGAACACTCCAAGTCCTAGTCGGAGAAGGGTTCTCCGTGCCGCACTCAGGACATCTAACCAAATCGCATCAAACACACACTGTTTTATGATATATTTATTTGTATAAACAACTAGATTTAACTTCTAATAGATAGACAATGTTAGTCTCAACTACCATAGCTGATCCATGAAAATAACTTTATACGATAATTAACGGAATCTCACGTTTCTGTAACTCTCTTGATATTAGATAGCAATTTAATGCCTAAATTGCGAGTTTAGTAATTGATTCTTTCTTCCAATTCGTTAAGAATCAATCATTTCTTTTTAACAGGTGCCTGAATGTGTGCGTAGATTATTGTTTCTTTTCCAACAGTTTTTGGTTTTTTGGTGTAAATTTCTATCATAGGTCCGATTTGTTCATATTCATTTTCTGATATCCAATTTGTTAATTCCTTGTAAGTTTCATCGAATTTGTCGGCTGTATCTTTGTGTTTAATAACTGCGACCGTCATCGCTGGTAGGTCTTTAATCCTGATTTTCCCACGGGGCTTTGCTTTTCCAATTATTGTGATTGCAATTTCGCTTCTGCAATTGGTTGGAAATGTGTTAAGGGGGTTGCTGAAATATATGCCTAAAGGAGTGAATCCTGGCCTGACTTTTTCTTCTTTTGCATATCCATATAGCTGAGGAAAATACTTTTCAAAAGGAATGGCATCGTAAGGGCCAAAGTGTTCAATATAGGCTAAATTACACTGCTTGCGTTCCTTAACTTCTATTTTCCCCATATTATTCAATTTTATTCTGACTTCATAAATATTTAAATTTTCTTTGACTTAACTTCTCAAAAAATCGTTACATTATTTTAACGATATTGTAATTGAATTATGATCCTTTTATTCTCAAAACAAAGTGTCGGGAAATTTATATCCATAGAATAGCTTATATCGCATCCCAATATCAATTTTATTCAAATCGTGATATTAAGATAATTGTTGGTATGGGATACACTCCTTTCAAGA
>DATBXD010000168.1:0-5613 GCA_036514475.1 Nitrososphaerales archaeon | reverse complement strand
CCCAACTAGTTTTTCAAAGCCTATTTTATTCGTAGAAATTGGATCCTCTGAAGTGCAATGGAACGACCTAGAAGCTATTAGAATTATGTGTGACGCTTTAATTAACACAATAGAGAATAATCATTCTGCTCAGAAAATATCTGTTGGAATCGGAGGGACACATTACTCCGAAAAATTCACTAATATTCTTATCAAATCAGAGTATGCTATTGGAAGTATAGCTCCGAAATATATGCTTCAATATCTTGATGAGTATATATTGGAACAGATGGTGAACAAATCATATGAGAAAATCTCATATGCTTTGCTTGATTGGAAGAGCATTGTTAATAAGAGTAATATTCTAACGATGCTTGAGAATTTTGATTTAGAAATTGTTAAGTTATAGAATGAAATGTCGAGTTAAACCAAAAGCAATTCATCAATTAACATTTCAAATAACTAATGGTCACGCATCCATATACCGTTTGTTATCTAAATTAACAGTAAATCATAATATGTGGCAAAACGAGTTTGATCAATTGACGAAATGACATATGCTCTATGATAATCCCTTTCACAAGCTTGTTTGCTTCAATGGCAGCTCATGTTATTATAGCGGATTTGATATAAAAAGTGCTTATTTCAGAATATGTTTGAATGGCTTACGAGAGAATACTCGATATGAGAGGATTTAATTGAAATTAAATTATTTTATCTCGCAAATTCTCATCCTTCAATAAGAGGAGGCAAAGCAGCGCTTTTTGGCTATGAAGTCTATTTTCAGCTTCATCCCAAACTACTGACTTTGGTCCATCTATTATTTCTCCTGTGACTTCTTCTCCTCGATGAGCTGGAAGACAATGCATAAAAATAGCGTCAGTTTTTGCTAATCTCATGAGTTTGTGATTAATTTGATAATTTGGAATAAACTTTTTTATTCTTTCTTCGCGTTCATTCTCAGATCCCATTGAAACAAACGTGTCTGTAACAACAATATCTGCATCTTTAACAGCTTTCTCTGGCTCATTGATTAATGTTATTTCGGTTCCTGTCTTCTTCGCTTCTTTTTTTGCAAAATGAAATACTTTGGAATTAGGTTCGTAATCTTCAGGGGAAGCTGTTATCATATTTATTCCCATCTTGCTGCAACCAATAAGTAGCGTATTGCAAATATTATTACCATCTCCTATCCATGCTAATTTGAGTCCCTCAAACCTATGTTTCTTTTCTCGTATCGTTTGGAGGTCTGCCAAAACTTGAACTGGGTGGTAGATATCTGAGAGCCCGTTTATTACTGGGACACTAGCATACTTTGCTAATTCAAGAAGATCATTGTGATTATTAACTCTTGACATGATAATATCTACATATTGTGATAATGTTTTGGCGGTGTCTCCAATAGTTTCTCCTCTTGATAATTGAATTTCATTGAAGCTTAGGGAAATTGCATTTCCACCTAATTCTCTCATTGCAACTTCAAAACTTATTCTCGTTCGGGTAGATGGTTTTTCAAATAGTAGGGCAAGAGTTTTATTTTCTAAGTGCTTCTTATAGATCCCTTTTCTTCTTTCTTCCTTAAACTTGTCAGCGAGATCTATTATCTTAATTATCTCTTCTCTAGACAGTTCGCCCAAAAACAGTAGATCTTTGTCTTTAATACTATTCATTTTCTTTCTCCTTTAATTAAATAGTAAGGATACGTAATTATCTGTATTGAAAGGAATTAAATCATTATATTCTTGTCCGGTTCCAAGAAAAATAATTGGTTTTCCTGAAACATTTGCTACAGATAATGCTGCGCCTCCTTTTGCGTCGGCATCAATTTTAGTTAGAATAGTAGCGTCAAAATCAGTATATTTTAGAAAAACTTCTGCCTGAGATAAAACATCGTTGCCTGCTAAGGCATCGCAAACAAATATCTTCAAATCAGGTTTAACTACTCTGATTACCTTTGATACTTCATCCATTAAATTTTTACTTGTTTGCATGCGTCCAGCAGTGTCAATTAAGACTGCGTCAATACGGTGTGATTGAGCATATAGAACCGCATCTCTAGCTACTGCTCCAGGATCAGATCCATAGCTTTGTGAAACCGTCTTTATAGATAATCTGTTCGCATGCTCAGTTAGTTGTTCTATAGCTCCTGCTCTATGCGTGTCAGCGCATGCAAGAACTACTGAGAATCCATTGTCCTTCAGGAGTTTTGCCATTTTTGAAACGGTTGTGGTTTTTCCAGTCCCATTTATTCCGAGGAAAACAATCTTAAACGGTTCTTCAGATTTTGTTTTATCTTTAATCATTTTAATAATATCTATTCTGTTAGTTCCATTTAAGATATCTTTCAACGTTTCTTTTATTATTTTCTTTAGGTATTCTTCAATATTCTCAGATCTTTCTATCTTTTGTCCAATAGTGCTATCCTTTACTTTTTCTATGATTATTTCAGCGACTGGTTGAGCCACATCGCATTCTATTAGTTCAATTTCAAAATCCGATAGTACTTTGTCTAATTCTTTGTTATTTAGTTTTTTTTGGCTTATAACTGATGTGACTGAACCAAAAATGGTTTTAAGTTTCTCTAGCACTGTTTTCTTCCCTTTGTTGCTTAGAGACTATCTCGTTTGCAGATTCTCGTTTTTCGACTATTTTCTTTGAGATTTCCTTTCTTTGAGCTTCCAATCCCATTAAAGTATTCTCCATTTCCTTTATTCGTTCTTCAACAAACTTCGTTACATCATCTTTACTTTTCTCAATAATCACATCTGCTCCTATGCCAAGAAAGAGTTTATCTGTTGGTGGAGCCTCAGCTTTAAGGAACAATCCACCACCCAAAGGAATCAGAACTTCAGATTTTATGGGAGAGTTACAAACTTCGTTTGAAGCAGCAAGACCTGCTCTAGCTTCTCCTATGATCTTCAAGATGAACCCTTGTCTAGATGTTGTTTCCTCCAAAATACTCTCTAGATATCTTAATTCAGCAATGAGTGACTGTATTATTTCTTGATCACTCATAACTCACGCCTTCTTTAAACTTGGATTTAAACGCATTTATTTGAGGGATCAAAGTTTGAAAACGTTGCTTAGGATTATCATTTCAGGTCCACTTGTCAGGAATCCTACGACAGCTCTTCTATCAGAAACTACTATTCCAGAAGATACAAATGGAACTCCACAATTAACTGTGGCCGGTTCCACCTCTACTTTTAGCACGCTCTTCGCAATGGATATTTCGTTGTCATTTGCATTTGGATAAATTGCTCCGCCACTATTATTGGAAACTAGTAATGCTCCAACCTGATTAAAAGTAGATATTCTAAGAAACTCTATTGGTGCATCAAGCACATCTATGATTGTTTGCTTTACTTCTTGAAGAAGATTTGAAGCTATGATTCCATTATCATTTGTAGAAATAAGGTTTCCAATTGATGTGAATTTCGATTGTATTTTTTCTACAGGTAGTCCTGTTAATTCTTTTAGATGTCTTATTTCAGTGTCTTCGGCTAATCTAGAGACAAGAATACCTTTATTATTCATAGCTATGAGTGGTCCTAATAATCTTGATCCTCCGATGGATGTTGTTATTGGTTCGACTATAAGATTCTCTGAAAGTTTCGATACTTTGCTTTCAGCTAATCCATGGGGAACAAGAATAAACTTCTCGTTGCATTTAAGGAATATACCAATATTGGAACTTCGATAAATATTTAAACTGAGAAGCGTCAATTCTCTTCCTCTATTAAGTTGTAACAATATTTCTTACGTCTAATTACTATCATATTATTACCTTCAGGTTATTCTAACATACCTTAAATCTCTATCCTATATCAATTGTTATTATGAAAAGAATTATATCATTCGATATTCTAGTTCCATAAGTTAGTGAGGTCCTTGTCTAAAAGTAATGCCCTAGATCATGAAAAAAATAGGCATGAAATGGATCTCCCCAAAAGTATACTTATAGGTGATTATGTTCTCGAAGAACTTGGCAGTTTTTTGCAAGTATTAGGATGTCACACCTCAGTACATATAATATCCGGTTCAAACGTATTAAGAAAAGTAAAAGGGCAAGTTGAGGAATCTCTAAGAAAAAGTAATGTTCAGGTAAAATGGTCACAAATACATAATGCAGATATTGGAACAGTTCAGCGCATAAGTAAAGTAATTTCAAAAACTGTCAACATGATTATTGGGATCGGTGGAGGAAAGAGTGTTGATGTGGCAAAACTAGTAGCTTACAATGTCAATATTCCATTCATTAGTATTCCAACTTGCGCTTCGCACGATGGAATATCGAGTCCCTTCGCATCAATTCAAGGCTCAGAAAAACCATATTCGTTTGCCGCCAGAGCACCTTTAGGAATAATTGCTGATTTGAATGTAATCAGTGATGCACCACCACGTCTTATTGCAAGTGGATGTGGTGATTTGGTGGGAAAAATTACAGCAGTTAGAGATTGGGAGATAGCTAACGAAGATACTAAAGAGTATTTTGGAAAATATGCAGCGAGTCTGGCGCGCCTTAGCGCAGATCTAGTGATAAGTGATGCTGATAACATAGGTTTACGTGGAAAAGATAGTGTAAGAGATGTAGTTGAAGCGTTGATTAGTGCTGGGGTGGCTGCAGGTATTGCTGGAAGCAGCAGACCTTGCTCAGGTTCAGAACATCTTTTCGCTCATTCACTATCTATTTTAAGCTCGAATAAAGGACTTCATGGTGAAAAAGTTGGTCTTGGTACAATACTTATTGCAAAGCTACAGGGAGAAAAGTGGGATAAAATAGTAAGATCTCTCGAAATAATTCGCGCTCCCACCAAAGCTGTTGATATCGGGATATCTGATAAACTAATAGTGAAGGCTTTACTCTCAGCTAGAGAAATACGGCCAGACAGATACACTATTTTGAATAGAATGAAGTTAGATGAACAAAAAGCTATAAGTTTAGCAAGGGCGACTAATGTTATTTGAATCCAAAAATATATTCGACTGTCAGTAGGTACGTCGCTAGGAATGGTTACTCTTTCAAATTCTTGGGTTCGAATGATATTTGCAAATCTTGTAAAACTATGAAGACATGTTTAGGCAGATTAGAGGATGGGGAACAGTATTCTGTCATTTCTGTTGGGAAGAATCGCGTTAAATGTATTCTGTTGGAAGAAGAGTCAGTGGTTGTTCAATTGCAATTATCAAACAGAATTCTAGCTGTTAATAATAAATCGGCGGTTATAGGAACGATTGTAAAACTCAATGAAGGTGGTGGTGAGGCTTGTGGGGCTGAATGTAAATGCTTTCCAACTAACGTTAAGCCAAACAGAAAATATATGATAAAACGAATTATACAAAAAGTATTTGATTGTCCTTTAGGGTCTAGATCTATAGTTGAAGTTGAGCCTGTCTAGATTTCGAATTTAATTTTCTTCAATCTATTTCTTTTCACTATTTTCTTTGTTTATATTTGGTTACTCTATTCTTTCAGATTTCTGTTCAATTATTGGTGACTTCTAAAAACGCAATGTGTTTTATCAAAGGAAATTGACAGGAGCGTCTTAATCTGTCTTTTGTATCTGGTATCGTGTGAATATCAGGAAGATTCTTAGATCTGAGTATAGGAGTCGTTTCCCTGAGGGGGACCGG
>DATBXD010000167.1:0-2902 GCA_036514475.1 Nitrososphaerales archaeon | reverse complement strand
ACTGAATTATTATTTCGTAGATACCACAAAGACTACAGTCACGAGAAAAACTCGCGCATAATTGTGGAAGGAATTACAGATGGCGAACATGCCAAATTTGGTCGATTCCATCAGATATTCGTAGGGAGAGAAATAGAAGCTCATAAATTGATTAAGAAGATTAAAGTCATGGGTCAGCGAATCGATCCTTCAGAAATTGCAGATACAATGGTTGGAAGGGGACCTTGGGGGAAAATGATTAATAACAAAATCGATCTTGATAATATTGACAATGTTTACCGTCTTGCATATCACGCTGGATTAACTCGTAGTTTTCAAATACCAATTCGGCTAGCTGAAGGATTCAGACTTTGTGATAACAAATTGGGTTTTGCGGAAGATTGTGCAGAGAATTTGAATAATTGGTTAGTTACACGCAGAGTTCTTTATCAAAGATTAATGTATAATGAATCTGATTTTATACTTAAGGCAATGCTTACTTACGCTTTGGATGAAGCTTTCAAAAACGAAAAAATCAAGAATGAAGACTGGTGTCTGACGGATAATGAACTAATTAATCTCCTCTATGAATTCCCACAGACCAAACAAATAGTTTCTAGAATTAGAGGAGGCAAATTGTACAATTTGTTGTGGCTAGGTACAATTACAAATGAGAAGGACATTAATACAATCTTGGACGAAAAATCTAGAAAACAATTAACTGATGAGTTGATAAGTAGATTCGACAACGATGTTATTCTATATTGGATTCTAGATGAAGAAAAGATAAGTCGAAAGCTAGATACACCACTTTTTCCAATATCACCATTCTATTCTTCTCATTCATTTGACCGTTTAGTCATTGGAGAAAATAGTAAATCATTGCTTCTTGGCGTATTAACCGAATCTACAAATACTTCGAAAAGCTCATTCATCAAGAACGCTATTACACAGTGGTTTCCATCGGCAATAACACCTAGGTCAAACGGTATGAGTCATTTAAAGTCCACAAAGAGGTTTCATTAATATGGATTTACAAAAGGAATTCAAGACTATAGACAAGTTGGATTGGGACTTTCGTTCTGGCTCTGGTAATTATGGCGTACATACGTATCATTGGTTTCCCGCCAAATTCACCCCACAAATACCATCTATCCTTATTACTCTTCTTTCAAAGCGAGGAGACACTGTAATCGACCCTTTTTGCGGAAGCGGGTCCACTATCGTTGAGGCCCTAAGGTTAGGTCGAAAAACCATTGGAATAGACTCGAACCCACTTGCTTGTCTAATATCACGAGTCAAAGTCACCCCTATTTCACCAAAATATATCAAAGAAAGAGCAAGTTTACTTCGCCTACGTTTAAATCATATTCATCAAGAAGTAAATTTTCAGCGTCTTACTCAGAAGGCATTAATGTCTGAATTAAACTCGGAAGTAGAAGCAACTTTCGATAGTCCACTCAATAAATGGTTTTCATCGTACACTCTTTTACAAATTAGGATAATTCTCTCAGCAATTTTGGAAGAAAAAGATTCAACAGTAAGAAACTTCTTTCTTGTTTGTCTATCTGACCGCCTTCGCTTCACTTCCAGTCAAGACAGATGGTCTAGGCATTGGGGGTATATCGCTGATAATGTCTATCCAAAGAATTTAAAAGACATTAATGCATTTGAAGAGTTCCTAAATCATCTGGAACAGATGATTAAAGGTAATTCCGAGTTTATTGATGAATGCAGACGAAATCAAATCTCAGAAGAGGAGATAAGGTCTAAATGTATGGTTTACGAAGGAAATGCTGAGAATATATGTCAAATCATTGAAGATGGGCAAACAGACCTCATTGTTACTTCTCCACCTTATCCAGGAGCAGTCGACTATACTAACGCAAACCGACTTTCTTTCTATCTGTTAGGTTATGATTTACAGAAAAGCAAACTCAATGAAATAGGTGCACGCATATATAGAGGTCGTCGTAATTTTCTCTTTGAGTATGAAGATAAAATGTTCACTTGCTTAACTAGATTCTACGAAAGTCTAGCGGACGAGGGTCATCTTGCATTGGTATTACCAGACAAAATTGATGTAGCACGATTAGAAGTACTCGAACGTTTGATCGATAGGTCACAGAGAGAAGTGGATTTTCGGCTAGAAAAGACGATTTCGAGGAAGATTTCTCATCAGATCACTGGAGCGAGAAGCATAACTCATGAGAAAATCTATATATTCTCTAAACGAAAATCAAAGTTCTAAGAAATGATAAACGATTTGTAGATAATATAGTCTGATAAGTGTTAATAATAATGAAGGTCTAACATCTCATAATTGTCGGAAGAATTTGAAATCTAACCATATTATCGCTTCAATGCCACGATTCTTGGAATCATTATGAAAGGTGATTTTACAGTGTGAACGTTCAAGAAAGTGAATCGGGCTAAGTCGGCGTCTCAAGACTCTAAAGGTATTATCGCCGTATTCTGAATTTATCGACATAATTATGATAAATTGAATATCTATAGCTAAATTTGTCTAAAATCAACTCATGCCTCAACACATATATAATAAACTGTCATTCCATTCCTTTAGAATTTTCTTATGGAATATTCCTCAAGAGATGGCAAGGGTGGAAAAGCAAAATCAATCAAAGAAATAATATTATCCAACGGGACAATTATTGGTGTCTTTCCAGGTAATAGAGGTGCAAATCCTGACCTAGATATTCTAATTAAATATAAGGAGAAAAATAAGCGAGTAAGAACACCAAAACATATTCATTGGGTAATTGGTGACTTCTAAAAACGCAATGTGTTTTATCAAAGGAAATTGACAGGAGCGTCTTAATCTGTCTTTTGTATCTGGTATCGTGTGAATATCAAGAAGATTCTTAGATCTGAGTATAGGAGTCGTTTCCCTGAGGGGGACCGG
>DATBXD010000166.1:0-2049 GCA_036514475.1 Nitrososphaerales archaeon | reverse complement strand
TTCTTTTTTGAGCAGCGAACCGAACTCGTAGAAGATTGCTGGTTTGTTCCCGACAACCCGGCCGTCGTGTCCAGGAGGGATATCCACCATATCACCGGGTTCAAAGTCCATCTCTGTGCCGTCATCCGAGACCACGCCCAGTCTACCTGATTCCAAGTAGCCGAAGTGATGGACTTGACATGACTGGGTTTTAACTATAGGTTTGGTGTCTAGTGACCATCGCCACCCGGGCTGCCAAGTGAACTTCTTCACTTCTCTGCCCCCGATTCTCACGATCTCTATCTTAGTCTTGGGTAGTGTTTGAACTTCGTCAGGTTTGCTGAAACTCTTCTTCTCCAAGCGACCCATCGATATACTAGAGGCCATAAGAATCATAACGTACACCGGCCTATTAAGAATTCAGTACATCCCTTCCCTGCTTCGCGCGATAGCGTAGAAACTAGCCGCGCCGATAAGATGAAGAAGCCTTGTGAGGGTTAGTAGCCTTAGGTATAAGGACACCGTTACAATGTCCGTTCTAGCGTTGTGATACTGTGTCCTTTTTTAAGTAAACCATGCTACCAAACTATTGTACGAGCTTACGTGATGTAACGTATGGTCGAGTTGATCAACAGAAGGCAATGGCGTCGTTTTTAAATAATACAACATAATCTTAACCTTTCAAACTGGATTTGTTTTTAGTTGTCTGACGGCAATCCACCGAGCTTAAACAAACTAGTGTAAGAGAACATCAAAAGAGCGTGGCAAGAAGTATGAATAATTCCCGCCCTGAATTCAGGACTGTGATAATTTTATCTTTAGTTCTAAGTGTTCTCATTCCGGCTATTGGTAGCGTATATTTCATCTATTTTCTACCGGAATGGAAATTGGTTAACGTATCTAACATTTCAACGGTTGAATCTTTTGAGAGTTTCGCAGCACTATCTATCGCCTCACTCATACTGATAATGTGGAGAAACAACAAGCTCCCCGGCTACTATGTCTGGGTTTCAAGTGCACTGATAAGCATGGGCGTATTATACCTGCTACACGCCCTTTTCCCTCCAGGCAACTTATTCGCTTGGCTAGGCAGAATGGCCATCTTGACAGGCGGCTTCTTGTTCACTCTAGTCTGGCTGCCTGATCGCTACGTTAAATCACGTTCAACCGCCTATACGATACTCATAGCTGTCTCCATCTTCTCCATTTCTCTTGGTGCATTCTCAGTCGCCTTTCCCAGCAGCCTACCTACTATTGCAACTAATGGTGACTTCACTGATGCAGCAAATATCATTCACGTTCTTGGAGGAGTTTTGTTTCTAATAGCGGCAGCGTATTTCATTATCCGCTACCGATCAAGTGGGCAAATCAATGACATTCTATTCTTCAACTTCTGTATGCTTAATGCTTGGGCAAGCCTGATTTTCCCCTTCTCAGATCTGTGGGACGCTTCCTGGTGGTTCATCCGTCTGCTACGTCTAGCAGCATATCTCACCATAGTCTCATTTGTCCTTACCTCTTTTCAATCAAATGAGAAGGAGTTGATACGTGTCAACGAATATCTGCGGGCTGAAGTCTCCGAGCGAAAAAGGACGGAGGAGTTGCTAAGCGAGTCCGAGGAAAAATACCGCATATTAATCGACAATAGCCAAGACGGTGTCTTCATTATTCAGGATGGTAAGATACAATTTACGAATGATGCGGGTGCTGGAATGGTTGGCTACACTGTGGAGGAGATAATTGGAAGGAATTTCCAAGATTTTATTGCGCCTGAAGATTTAATGACGGTTGCTGAGCGCAACCGTCGAAGGCATGCTGGAGAAGATGTTCCCAACGAGTACGAATTCCATGCATTACATAAGGATGGAAAATCGAGAATACTCGTCAACATGAATGTTGGGCTTGTCCAGTATCACGGTAGAGTGGCAAGTATCGGCACATTGAAAAACATCACGGAGAAGAAGAAGCTTGAAGCTCAGCTACTTCGCGCCCAAAGAATGGAGAGCGTAGGCACACTTGCTGAAGGTGTAGCGCATGACATAAACAACGTGTTATCACCAATAATGCTAT
>DATBXD010000165.1:0-2397 GCA_036514475.1 Nitrososphaerales archaeon | reverse complement strand
TTTATTTTTGGACTTACCATGATGATATACGAACGGGCATCGGTTCCAAGTTCACGGCGGAACACCTCGCGTGGAGACACGTTCTTCATCGTACTACTCTATGTAGTAGGCCTGTCAGGTTTTATGACGGAAGCGGCGAGCGCGATAAACTCAACATCGATGACGTTTGTAACTTACTGGATACATCTAATCTTGACAGCGGGTCTATTTATCGTAGCACCCTTCTCAAAGTTCGTCCACCTCTTGGGCCGTGCGCTTCTGAAGTTCTTGGAAAATATGGAGAAATCTGCAAGTATTGTTCGATAAAGCTATAGAATATGTTGTATTAATTGAAAATTATGCATTATGAGCCCTTATCTCAACACTATTTTGACCGTATCGTCTATCGTTATTCACACTCATTTCTCTCGGTAATTCTTTCTCTATTCTCTTCCATTAAGTTCAAGGTTCTAACGGACGAGCAATGGGATTACATTGAGCCGATTCTAAGCTTCTTGAATCTATCCATGATGAAGCCATAGTTCGTTTTGCCAACTCCCGCTGATTCATCTATTATCTTGGAGTATTGCCAGAAAAGGAGCTCTTGGATAGTCTTAACTGCTGAGGGTGGCACACATTATCTCTACTTATCCGGTCTTTTATCATTTTATCCTAAATAATTGTTGGACAGATTATTATCTCCTAACTTTAGCAATGATAAGACGAAGAGTTAACAGAATCCAAATCCATCAAAACTATACCGTATAGAATTATAAAAGTCGTAAAGCTGATGATTCTAAACGTTAAATAACACTTTTTTCCTAACTTAGAAACGCGGGCCAGTCGTCTAGTGGTTAGGACAACAGCGAAAAGCGGTCAAGCCCTTACACGGCGTAGGTCCCAGGTTCGATCCCTGGCTGGCCCATATCATCTCGTAATTAATTAGTCCTCTGAATCACATATCTTAGCAACCGACAGCCATTTCAACTGCAGCATCTGATAACTGATCATCTAAGTGAATAGGATTATTGAGATTAACTGACAGAACTAAGGTTAAAGGTAAACCCTTGAAAGAAGGTCTAGATAGATGTTGGAAGACCGGTGAGCTTAGCACTCACCTGCCAAAGCTGCTTTGCGACACTTTGATCATAAGAAACTGTAGATGACTTTACTTCTTTCTTCTTTACAAAATACTTTCCAGTGACTTGCTGAACCTCTGGCGATGTTGCAAGATACACTACTGTCTGTGCTCCCTTTTCAGGAGATATGGCGAATAAAGTTATGAACCGCCATATCAATCCAGCAACACCTTTGGTATTTGCTGAAAAATTCGTTTTAACTAAACCAGGATGCATGGCATTAACAGTAACGTCTGATCCGGTTAAACGACGTGACAGTTCATATGTGAACAATATATTCGCAAGCTTAGATTGAGCATAAGCAGTCATGCCTCCGAATTTTTTCTCACCTTGAAGATTGTCAAAATCCATTTTAGCGATAGTATGCATTGCGGAGGAAACGTTGATGATCCTAGCTGGTTGGCTTCTTCTCATCGTGTCAAGCAGCAGGTTCGTTAGGAGAAAATGGCTAAGATGATTAATAGCGAAAGTAGCTTCTAAGCCATCCGCTGTCACCTGGCGCTTCTGCATAGAAACCCCCGCATTGTTAACTAAAACATCCAAACGTTGATGCTTGCTCAAGAACACCTCCGAAAGGTGTCTAACGTCACTCTGTACTGACAAGTCAGCCAGAATAAATTCAACTGAACTGTTTCCGGTCTTCTCTTTAATATAGTCTACAGTGGCTATACTCTTCTCACTGTTGCGTCCAACAACTATCACCGTTGAGCCTTGACGTGCAAGTTCTAGGGCAGTTACCTTTCCTATCCCTGACGTCGCACCAGTAACCATGCTGATTTTCCCATCCATAGGTTTGTCCGTACTTGACATCCTGAAAACTCTAAACACTTGATAAGTTAAGGATATCTCAGGTCAGTTCCTTCGCATGAATTATTGAACTAGGTTCGAACTGCATCGACAGGTTTCACCATGCTCTCAATAGGTTTTGAAAAACCTTGCATCCAGACATCAAAATAGTGGTCAGCAAATACTTCAAGTCAAAGTCACCGTAGCTAAAGAGACGCAGCACCTAAGTTTCAACGGTTCACTTTAACCAGTCTTATGCGTTAATTTTGTCTTTCACAGTCATCAGAGCTAGTACGAAGAAGATTACGGCAATAACTCCCACTATGAGAAAATCAGATGCAAGCTCAACTACTCCGTAGCCCTTAAGCATAATCCCTTCAAAAAGTCGGTTTCCGTAATAAAGAGGAATCAGCCTTGAGAACGGTTGAATGAAATCAGGTAAGCTGTTCACAGGAACAAGCATCCCACTCAAAGCCATACTGGGGAGCGAGAT
>DATBXD010000164.1:0-4408 GCA_036514475.1 Nitrososphaerales archaeon | reverse complement strand
CACCTCGCAAACCAGGTAGTATCTCGATGTCGTCTCCCTGAGGGTCTAGATTTTCAACGCCGACAGGCGGAACAGCATTGACGTCTGCAATTACCTTGCATCGTTTGCTGTGGTTTCTAAGAGTGTCAAGAGATATCAGCTGAACGCCAGCTGAACCTGCAGACATTATCACGTCAGCGTTAGAGATTGCAAACGCTACTTCTTCTGCTGTTGCTGCCTGTAGCCCAACCACCTTATTTTCTGAGGTTTTGTTAAGAGTTTCAGCTAGATTCAGCGCACGATCTTTTCTTCTAGACGTCACTGTCACTTTAGACCCTTCAGATTGAAATATGGAGCTTGTTATCTGACCAACAGGGCCTGTTGCAGCAAGTACAGTAACGTTCTTACCTTTTAGATCGCCAAGGTTATTCTTGAGGAGAATGTGCAGTATCTTAGCTACTGCGGCGGAGCTAGTGGTATGTGCGCCACTTGGGTCTATTACGGTTGCGAGTTCAAACGGAGGAAACATTGACTTTAAAGCAACTTCGACAATTTTGTTAGCTTTTTCAACATCAGAACCACCTATGAAGAGCTTTGTGCTCTTGCATCCTTCAGGACCACGTGGAAAAATCGAGTCCTGAACTAACTTCTGAACATCCTCTGGATTCACGTTGCCGTAATAAACACTCTGGGCCTGAGGATATAGATCCGCCAGAAGCAAAATGTCAAAAGGACTCGTGTGCTTATCTGTGTCTAGAAATATCATAACCTGTTTAGAAGGTGACGACATGAAAAAGATGGTATTAAGATAGTGATTTAAATGTTGCCGAAGAGTCAATATACAAGGGAGTCTAAATGGAATGATTAGGCGCCCAGATTGAAATTCATGGTCAGTGTAACAAACTCTGATGAAGCCATTGAAGCAATTAATGGAGGGGCTGACATTATTGATATTAAAAACCCGGCAGAAGGTGCATTAGGTGCGAGCCCACCTTGGATAACGAGGAGAATAATTCAATGCGCAGGTTCATGTAAAGTTAGTGCCACAATAGGTGACATGCCCAATCTTCCGGGAACAGCTTCGCTTGCCGCACTTGCTGCAGCGCAGCTAAAAGTAGATTACGTGAAAATAGGAATGTTAGGACCAAGAAACGTGGAAGAGGCCGAGATTCTTACAGGAACAGTGGTAAGAACGATGAAAGAGTTCAGACTCGGAGCAAAAGTCGTGATTGCCGGCTACGCGGATTATGAGAATCAGGGCTGTTTAAACCCCATGCTGCTACCAAAGGTTGCCCGTGAAGCAGATGCTTGGGGAGTATTGATAGATATAAGAGAGAAGAGTAGAAGAAACCTGTTTGACTACTATGCACCTGAAGAGATAAAGAAATACGTTCAAGAAAGCCACAAGCTAGGATTAAAAACCGCTCTCGCAGGTTCTCTTGGCAAAGAAGACACTCAGATAATATTTCTAACAGGAGCAGACATAATAGGTGCTAGAAGAAAAGTCTGTAAAATTCAAAACAATGAATCTACCATCGATACGAATAAAGTAAGAGAAATGGTAAATATTTTGAAGATGACTAATACGTTAAGATAAGATTCAACTTCTTTTTCAATTTGTTTGGTTTAACTTAATCGAATTCTTTTAGCACTGAAGGGGAAACGTCGGAACCCCCGAATCTATATCAGCAATACTGTCAAAGCGAAAAAGGATGAAGGCGATGCCGAGGGCGACAATGTAATCGCCAATTTCAAGGAGATGATATGTTTAGCGTGTGGATATTGGAGTATAGACATAATTATATATTTAGATTAACACCAATTATTATCATCGTGCTGAGATTTGAAAGGAATAGGAAAATCATGACGTTAGAAACGGGGTCAGAAAATGGTTCCGAGAACTGGAAGAATTTCCTTAGAAAACATTGGAACCTGCTTGCTTTATTTGTTGTGGCAGTTATTTTGGCATCGAGCGGGGCAATTTATGTCTTTTTATGGTTCGAAGGTAATGCTCAATCAACAGGTATTGTATCTACGACTTTAGGTCAATGGACAATGGGAAATCTAGTGAGCTTTATTTTACATTTGATTTTCTGGGAACTTTTCTTAATTGGAGTTCCTTTAGCTTTAGCAGCAATTCTAGGTTGGATATGGTGGAAAAGATTACCTAGTGATGAAAAGAAGGAAAGACCTTTACTTGAAATGCTCGCTCTAAGTGACTTTAGGTGCCAAATCTTTAATAGAATTCTGATCCCTAAACGCTAGTATCATTCTGGGCAAGATATCGTATAAGGTCCAATTACGCATCATAACCTGAAGGTATCCCAGAGAGAAGCGATAGAATAACAAAAAATAGGTGCATAGCTAGTTATAACTAAAAAAAGAGATAACTAGCTATAACAACAGAATATAGCTAGCTCAATGAAATATTCCCATGATTTTATTGATTGCTGTTCTGAGTGTGTCTGCGACGTTGGTCCCTACATCGATAAGAAAACCACCCTGTTTGGTATGTTGGTTAAAGACTATAAGTTCACTATATGCGTCTTCGTTGATCATAGGTACTTTGTGGCATGCACCGCATGCTCTTGCAGCAGGACCTGTTATTAATGATTGTATGCCGCTGATCTTTCTGTTAAAACCTTTAGGTGCTGGATCTGATCCTGACAGTACTCCGGGTAGTGACTTTGATTGATCCGGTACCTCATATGTGCCTTTAATGTGGCATGATTCACAGTCTGTAATACCATGCCTTGGGAATGGGGATTCAATATGGTGTTCATATTCCATTGCTATAACTGGATCTGTGAAATTCATATCTCCAATGTCAAATGCCTGGAACGAATGTATAGAGTGTATATAGGAGTCTATCGACCTCGATTGTAGTTCAAGATGAGAACCAGGGGAACTCACGGTGTGACATGACCTGCAGACAACAATATTTCCACCTCTATCTGGAGCGTGGAAAGTTACTGCAAGAGCATCATGGCAAGTGTTGCATTTTTGAGTATCAACAATAGGTTTGAAGAAACCGTCATTGAAAGAGTTGGTCTTAAGTTCAAAGGTTCTTGAGGGAGCATTTAGTGCAATTAGATTATCAGTAGCATTTGTAGGGAGACCTGGGTCTTTCAGACTGGGTATTATAGCTATGTTAACTCTCCTTACAGTGTTATTAGTTATCAATCCAGCCCAAGTTGATAGATCTGCAACTACTTCCCATTTTCCACCTGCTGCCGAAACTGTGGTAAATCGAGGATGCTTTGCACCTACTACATATTCTAGAGCTCTCGAATCAGCGCTTGTAATCTGTTTATCGCCATTATCGTCAGTAAGTCTTTCGTGTGGTCCAACGATAAAATCTTTAGTGTCATAACCATACAATCCAACTAGCACCATTGGTGTAATATTCGTTACATCCAGCTTTGGAAGATCTGGAGTTTCAGATGCGTTGAATCTAATGGTAAGTTTGTTGGCAGATATTGAAGCATAATTAATTGAGACTTTAATTATATTAGAATACTTCTGACCATTTGTATTGTATATCTCAGTATCATATCCTGAGTGAATATCCTTGAAAACTGGAGCACTCATAGCGTTTCCAGTACTATGACATAAAACGCATTGCACTGTGCCTGCAACTAGATCAAATGATCCATGAATCGATTGAGGTAAAATAGTTTTTAGTGCTCGAGCACTAGTTCCATATTTTACGGAACCTGTAACTGGGTGACAACTCTTACATGTCTCCAATTTGAAATTATCATCAGTCAATATTCTATTAAGTTTGCCTTCGTGGCATGTTACACAGTTTGCCATGGATTGAGGATATGGAAATTCCATGGAGTGCGCCATATGGACATCATTCATGAGTCGGGTTTTGTATGCATACTGGGCAGTCTGCTGAGCAGTCAATTTAGTTGTACCCGCTAGGAACCCTTGGGCTAGGACAGGATTATCAACTAAAAGCTGCCATTCAAGATGGCCTCCGTTACCATTATCCATGTGACAGGATTTACAGATGTAGAAATCAGTTGTAGAATTATGGTTAACTTGGCCATATATATAACCATGCTTAAGGAAGGGTGTTGAATGACATTTCTCGCAACCTGCATTATTAGCGGTAGAAACGTAGTTAACGCTAGATCCTGTTTTAATAAAAGCTGCAAATGGATACTTAGTTTGATCCACTCGAGTATTAGGTATTCTACTGATAGTTTCATCTGTGCCATATACATTGAGTAGACCATTCACTCCAGTTAAATCAGTGTAATCAACATAACCAGAAGAACCAGGGGCTCTTTCGACAATTCTACTTGTTGTCTTGCCAGCACCGTCATAGGATAAAGTTCCTTTTATTGACAGTCTAGAGCCATCCTCGAATTGGAACGCTGTACCAGTGTATTTTGTGAAATAAATATTCAATGAATCT
>DATBXD010000163.1:0-2561 GCA_036514475.1 Nitrososphaerales archaeon | reverse complement strand
AAGCTAGAGTTGGCTAAACGTTTATATTTTTTGGGATGAATAGTGGGGTGGGATTGTTGATGGGTAAAACCTACATGGATCGGCGTGGGAGATTGGTTATTCCGAAGGAGTTGAGAGAGAAACTGGATCTAAAACCTGAGCAAGGGGTTTCGATAGAGATAAGGGATGGGGAGATTGTGTTGAAACCGGTGTTGAAGGTTGAGGAGTTTGCAGCGGAGCTACGAGGTTGCGTACACGGCTCACGGATCAAGCCTGGCGAACTAAAGGAAATATGGGGCGTCGAGCATGCTCATCATCATTGACTCGAATATCTGGGCGTACTATTTTGATGGAGACGCCCCCGAACATCCACTAGTCGTAGATGAGGTGGAGAAGCTACTAAAGTCAGAGAAGATCGCTATCAACACAGTCATCATAATGGAGGTGGCTCATTTCTTAGTAAAGAACTTGGGACCCGTTCTCGGCAAAGAGAAGGTTGACATCTTCCTTCAATCCCCGTTCACAATAGTTGACCTTGACCATAATCTAATGTTGAAATCAATCGAGTACCTCACCAAGTACTCCCACCAAGGCATCGGAGGACGAGATGCAACAATCTTAGCTACCGCAAACACCCTCAGATCAAAACGCATCATGACACACGACGAAGCATTCAAGAGAATAGACAAAATAGAGGTCATAGACCCAATTTCAAAATAAGAGGACTAAACTGTATTCGTTTTTGAAAAGGTTATACCGGATTTTGGCAAACTGTGGTCTGACTTGATATGGTTGCGCGACCTGAAACTAAGCGTCTAACTGCGAGGATTAATCGAAAGCAGTCGGAGCAGGTAGATGCGATTTCGAGAGAAGAGAATATTGATCGTTCAGCAGCTCTTCGGAAGATATTGGATATGGGTATAAGGGAATACATGAAGAGGAAGGCAGTGGATGAATATAGGAGATGCCGGGTCTCCATAGGTAAGGCCGCTGAAACAGCTGATGTGTCAATTGCAGAGTTCTACAAGATTCTCGAAGACGAAGGCGTACCTGTCAGGATAGATGTGAGTTTGCTGAAGGATTAGGGGTTCTGTTGTTATTTGTGGTGGCTTCCTGTGAGCGTCTTGTTTAGTTTCTCTTATGACTTGATTTAGCCAATGAACCTTATCTGTGGATTTAAACCGTTAATGCGCCTAGTTTGCTGAGGTGTAGGGTTAATGTTCTTGGGTGATTTTCAGATACTGACCGCTCCACTACATCGAACATCTTTGACACGTTGTCGGGCATGTTTGTCTCTTTGATCTCTTTGGGTGATTCCTTCTTTCTAACTAAGTATTGATGTGCGAACGATCTGCTTATGGTGCGCACTCCAGTAAAGTCTATCACGATGATAGGTGCATCCATCGCGTTAATTTTATTGAAAAATGAATTGGCGATGTCTCTGAGCATCAGATTTGGAGCTATAGAATTGACTATAAGTATAGTCTCCGATTTTCTGCTCATATGTTTCTTGAGAAACTGATATGTATTTAACTTTATACGAAATGTGATATTAAGTAGATTATTCGATGTAGTCATAAATGTTAATTTTCTTACGTGTATCACGCACTCGTAACGTAATTAATGTCCAGTTCAACATATTCTTTCATTTAAGTCTGAAGTTAAGTGCGGCTTTGCATAATGCCTAGGCCACCACAAAAGACAACAGTGTTTGCCTGCCGTAAGACTAATAATCTGATGTGGCGTCGTCGTATGCTTGAAAGAGGCAGCGGGCGGGTCGTCTATCTATGGATCATTTGAGATGTATTGATTGCGGTGCCACGTATAGTGTAGACGAGGTCATCTATCAGTGTCGTAAGTGCAGCGGTATTCTTGAGGTGGTTATGGATCTTGAGGCTGTGAAGGAGCGGATAAGCAATGGGGAGTGGCGCAGCAAGTCTCTTGGGGTGTGGCGTTACGCTGATTTTCTCCCAATTAAGGATCGGTTGAAGGTTGTTACTTTGAATGAGGGGGGGACTGGTCTTCACCGCTGTAGGAGGCTTGGTGAGAAGCTTGGGTTGAAGAATTTGTATGTGAAGTTTGAGGGTGAGAATCCTACGGGTTCTTTCAAGGATCGTGGGATGACTGTTGGTATTAGTAAGGCGCGGGAGCTCGGGGTTAACTCAGTGGTGTGCGCTTCGACCGGTAATACTTCTGCGTCTTTGGCTGCTTATGCGGCTAAGGCTGGGATGCAGTGTATTGTGCTTTTGCCGGCTGGGAAGATTGCGCTTGGGAAGCTGGGTCAGGCTATTGCTCACGGGGCGAGGATTGTTCAGGTGAAGGGGAATTTTGATGATGCTTTGCAGATGGTTTTCCAGCTCTGCGAGCGGAATAAGGACATTTACCTGTTGAACTCGATTAACCCGTTTCGCATCGAGGGGCAGAAAACACTTGCCTTCGAGGTGTCGGAGCAGCTCGGTGTCCCCCCGGACTGCATGGTGATGCCTGTCGGCAACGCTGGGAACATTAGTGCGGCCTGGAAAGGCTACAGCGAGTTCGAAACCCTCGGGTTAACTAAGACGAAGCCTCGGATGATCGGGATA
>DATBXD010000162.1:0-7010 GCA_036514475.1 Nitrososphaerales archaeon | reverse complement strand
GTAAGAAGACCTATTCTGTCAATCATCGACTTTAGCTTGGTGACTTTGTCGTGGAACATAACCTCTGTGCGTCTTAGCAGGTAGTGGACAACGTCTCCACCAGATCTTAGTGTTGCAGCGTAGCCTAGAAGAAGATCTTTGTATTCTTTCGACGGCAGGTTTCTAGCGGAATGCTCCATCGCGGCCACTGGGTCAACACCCATCGCGCTTACCTCCAAGTCTATGCTCTTTGACGCTTTAGAGATGTTTGGTAGCAGGTCGACTTCTTTGAGCTTCTTTAGGCTGCGAAACGGGGATACTCCGCTTGTAGCCATCACACTGATATATGCTGCTGCGAATGGTACTTCGATATCAAGGTTTGAAGCTCGGTTCTGTGCTGATATTGTCGGTATCGCCACTCCCAAAGCAAGAACGATAAATGGAAGAAGTAGAAAAACGTAGGAGACTTCTATTGGGATACTGGTGAAAAGCGAAGAGAATATTTGGAAAAACGCAAATGCTATGGCGCCTATTACGGCCGAGATTATTGCGTAGAACACTACTGTGGCGGCGTACGCCTCAGCATAGATAGATATTCTAGCGGCGTCAAGTGAATTTTCAAGTTTAAGCCGTTTAGCAAGAGGTTTTCCAGCCCACAGAAAATATCGGTAGCTTAATCCAGCCACGGAGAACGGGGCTTTCTGAGATTCTTTCTTTGGTTTTTCTGATTCAACTGTTTCTTCTGATTTCACTGTTTCTGTCTCCACGTCGGCGGAACTCATTACTGCTTAGCTCCTGCGACTGGGTTTAGCTATGCTCGGCTGACTGGGGCTCGGCTGAACGGTTCTCGCCTGAAGTTCGGCTAGCGCTATTTTTTCTATAGCTGCTGGTTTGACGTAGTATTGAGCGATGACGCGTACAACTTCGTGGCTTTCAGATACATCGGTCTCTCTTAACCATTGAATCACTGTTGCTCGCCGTTTGACTTCAACTATGATTTCAGCAAAGGATTTTCCGGTCTTCTCACCAATATGCCGCAGCATTATACTCCCGTCTAAGTTTGTGTTTAGAACGTCGTTGATAGGGTCCCACTCCGCTATAGGGTGGTAAACGTCAAAGTCCTCAATCTCAAAGACGTTTCTCATGCGGCGTCCAAATGATAAGCCTGCTAATGATTTTTTAGGGAGTTGAACTCTTTCTACGATGGCTGCCACGTTCATTAGTGGAATGTAGGTTTCAGCGACGTTCATAGGTGAGCTTCTAAGCCTTTTAATCGCGTAGTCAAGATTCTCTGCGTGAAGTGTACACATGCCTCCGTGGCCTGTTGCCATAGCTTGGAATAAGACGAACGCCTCTTCGCCGCGGACCTCACCTATTACTAGGTAGTCTGGTCGGTATCTAAGAGATGTTTTTACAAGTTGGAATAGCGTAACTTCACCGGTCTTTACTGAGCCAAGCCCGTAGCTCTCACGTGAAACTAGCTGAACCCAGTTATCTCTTGGCAGATTCAGCTCAGGTATTTCCTCAACCGTAACGATCTTCATAGATGGCTTCGCGAGACTCGCTAAAGCGTTTAACGTACTAGTCTTCCCCGCACCTGTTCCACCTATAACCACCACGGTAGTTCGGTTTTCAAGAAGCATCCAGAAGTATGCAGCCAAAGTCTCGTTAATTGTGCCAAGCTTTATCAAGTCTACAACTGAGAATGGCTCTTCTTTGAATTTGCGTATGGAGAAGGTGCTACCTTTAGGTGACACCTCTTCTTTGTAAGTTGTTGCGATACGGTGTTTCCCAGGAAGCATAGCGTCTAGAACTGGGAACGCTGTTGAGATGTGTTTTCCAGAGAGATGTGCTAGCTTAACTATCAAGTTATCTAGGGTTTCTTTCTCCGTGACGAAGAGGTTTGTTGGGAGGCTTTCGTATTTGCGATGCCATATGTAGAAAGGGAGATTCACACCGTTTGCGGAGATATCCTCAATATTCGGGTCAAGCATCATAGCGTGAATCGGTCCAAAACCGATAAGATCACGCTCAATATAGTATAGAATCTTACTCCAAGCTTCCTCAGAGAATGTGCCTAGTGATCTTCGGTACTTCAAAGCAATTCGCTTAGCCTCCTGAATCACGTGTAGCTTCGCATCAATCTCAGTTGTCTTAGGAGGTTGAAGCTCCTTGCTTAAAATATCTAGGAGCTTTGCAAAAGCTATCCTTTCAAAATCAGCAAGCTGCGCTTCAACAATATAGTATGCAAGTGCACCTCCAAGGCTCGGCACGCTTACGATACAGATCTTTGCATACGGCTCATTCACCCAGTAAGAGTTGATAATCTCAGCATCTTCGGGAACTGGATGTAGGAACACGGTGGGTTTAGCAGTCACCTCAGGTTTCTTTGAGAATAGGGAAAACCCTTTCTTCTTAGAAGGCTCTATAGCAGAATCAGTCTTTGACGAGTCATCAACAGAATCTGCCTTACCTGACTCCTCTTTCTTCGCCTCAGGCTCAACAGGCTTCACCTCTTCTTTCTCAACAGGTTTAACCTCTTCCTCAGCCTTCTTTGAGTATAGAGAAAAACGCTTCTTAGATGACTCTTTAGCAGAATCCACTTGGTCTAAAGCCTCAGGTTTATCCTTAGCACCAGTTTTCTTTGACTCTTCATCAACCATAGCAATCATCCAAATATCAATATATTAAATCTTTTAACTTAACTAAAAAAAGAGAGGGGAGTCCCCAACATGACTGCTGAAGATACTCACGGTATTACGACGACTTTTGGATATTCCTTACCGCTTACAGTGTGGAACGTCAGCTCTAGAGACTGCCCGGACTTGTAGATGCTTGCTCCAAGGTTGAAGGTGATTGTCCCACTGTCGCCTTGAGCCATTGAAATGATGTTAGTAGAAGCTCCAGTTCCATCTAGAAGGATAGAAACCGGCCCGGCTGCTCCGGGAATATCCCATACCACGGTGAGTGAACTGTTGGGTTTACCATTTATTAGCACTCGGTCGATCGAAATCGCTGATGTTCCTGAATTCTTGACAGTGAATTCTATTGGATAGTTGCCGGCAACAATACTGCCTGCGTATGCGCTTGTTACGTCTAGTCTTTCGAATTTGGTGAAGGTGCCTGTGATTCCGGTGAGGTATAGGGCTACTGCGATGCTGATTGCGATTGCGATTGCGACGATGATGATTGTTGAGATGACTGGGCTTACAGCCTTCTTATCGCTTCGTAGTCTTCTTATTTTCTTTCTTAGTTTTTGAATATTCATACTATTCAAGGTAAGACGGAGGGGGAAGGCATTTAATACTTTTGTGTAGAAATGCAAACAATTTTATCATATTTTCTTGATTTCGGCAACCTTCACCTACCAACAGGTGTAGCAGCCTATTTTCAGTAGGTTAAACCCTGCCGTTTAGCTCCACCTATATTTCTTGAAGAACCTAATATAAAACAAGGTGGATGAGAGTTTGAAGGCACTTACTTTTTTCTCTTCGGCAAAAGGATTCTAGCAACCGTTCAACTCGATAGAGTTCAAATGTTTAAAGAAGACTTTATGGAAATGAGAAGTTGCACAACCACCAAAGTATTAGCTTAGTCAGTGTTAAGATAATTTCCTAGAGAAAATATAAGTAGAATCTAGGGTAAAATGAATAATTATTGATTGTATCTGTTATTTAATAAAGACCCAGTTCTTCAGTTGGTTGATTCTTCTCACATATTTTCTCTAAAAGTAAGGCTCGCATCGAAGAAGAAACTAGTTCACCGTCTCCTCTTCACCCCATGTGGAGGTGGTAGAGCAAACCATGACAGCACCTGACAATCACCCTCACAGCCCTTTATCAGCCTCTAACAAACCCCAGTTTCCTCAACCCCCGTTAAGGCTAAGAATTATTTCTTCTAGCCCCTAGTGTAAATAGATATGATTTCACAAGAGTTTTCATATGTTGACAGCCCCTGCCAAGCCTATTAAATCAAATGCAATTTTACGTCTGCGTGTACAAATAAGGCACTAGATATCAGAATAATTAATTTACTTCGGTTAAGGTTTAACTGGACGCGGACTCACCGTTAACTGGTTTTGAGGATAGTTTTCTTCAGGGGGGAATTGCATTTCTGTGACGGACATTCCGTATTATTCTATCGTCAGCTGAAGTAGTACATCAGGCTTAAGTACATCTTTATGTTTTGTAGGAGTGTTGAAGATTGTTGGAAATTGTTGTGAAGGTGACTAGGAAAGGTCAGGTGACCATACCTGCTGCGTATAGGCGAAAGCTACGTATACGTGAGGGAACCAGGTTGACAGTTTCTCAGGATAAAGATAGCATAGTTATGAAGACGGCTCCGGATATCGATGATCTTGTGGGCACCTTATCAGGCAAGATCACCGTTGAAGAGATGCGTAGAGAACTCGATAAAATGCGCTCAGAGGACAGGATATAGCCTTTGGGTAGAACGGTAGATACTAGGTTCTTCCTCACAATCTTCCTAGCGGATAATGATGAGTTGAAGCAGAAAGTAAAGGTGAAGATAGCTGAGCTCCGCAGGGAATCAGCGATAGTTCCAACCATCGTAATTCACGAGGTGTACAAGTTTATCTACCAAAAAATAGGAAGAGAAGCAGCTGATATAGAAGTAAAGGCTATAGAAAGTTCGGGGTTCAAAATCATAAATCTAGATGTCAATATAGCGAAGACTGCAGCCATTTTAAGATGCAAATACCACAACCTCCCGACAGCCGACGCAGTAATCGCAGCCACATCCATAGAGCAAAAGTCAAACGCAGTCGTGTCAGACGATGAACATTTCTCTAAAATGAAAGAGATAAAAACAGAATGGATCTAACAAGAACCTCTCAAACCTAGAAACAGATCTCAAACATCTCCTACAACATCAGCCATAAATCCATAATACAACACCTATCGAGTAAACCTACAATACAGTAAAATGTATTAATGCTAAGACTACAGATGAAACATTAATCAAAAAAGTCTTCACAATATTATCGCAAGTGCACATTCTATAGACATCGGTAAATGACTCACCTCTTCCGCGAGATTCTTTGCTTCAAGATTCACCTAGTCTAAAACTACCACAAGTGATTTCTTAATAACTCAAGGATTTACGCAGGCTTCTAACATTCCTCAGTTATCAAGAAGAGTGCTTCAGAGTCAGATGATGAAAGCAATGTCATAGCATCTCACTGCACAACGTGCTCGCTGTCATAGATAAGAAGAGCAGGCTTAAGTCTTCGTGATCATTATGAAGAGACTCCACAAGATAGAAGCAACCACTCAGACACCATTCAAGATCCAAGCACTCAATCAAGCGAGCTCCAAGCTCGAAGTATCTGCGAAGGCTACTCAATCAATCATGAGCGCTCTTAGCTCGAAGGTCTACTCTGGCTAGTTCAATTTTTCATGAGTGCTTATTGTTCGTAGAGATAACTCTTGCTTGCTCTGTCTTTCATCTGTGCTTTAGCTCGAAGAAGTCCCTCTGGCTAGCTCTCTCATGAGTACTCCGAGTGTGAAGAGATTGTTCTCGCTCGTAGGAAGAGGTGACTGGCTAGCTCTTTTTCATGAGTGCTTGGAGTGTGAAGAGATAGTCTTGCTTGTGTGAAGAGATGCTGGCTAGCTCTTTTTCATGAGTGTTTGGAGTGTGAAGAGATTGTTCTCGCTCGTGTGAATAGACTACTCTGGCTAGCTCGATTTAATCGTGGAGGCTAGTTCATTCAATCATGACGGCTCATAGCTCGAAGAGATGACTGGCCAGCTCTTTTTCATGAGTGTTTGGAGTGTGAAGAGATAGTCTTGCTTGTGCGAAGAGATGACTGTGGCTAGTTCTTTTTCATGAGTGCTTGGAGTGTGAAGAGATAGTCTTGCTTGTGTGAATAGACTGCTATGGCTAGCTCGATTTAATCGTGGAGGCTAGTTCATTCAATCATGACGGCTCATAGCTCGAAGAGATGACTGGCTAGATCTGTTTATAACGGGATCTTAGTTCGAAGAGCGTATTCTCGCTAGCAAGAATTAATCATAGAATGCAGCACGGTCCAATGATCAAAGGATCCGTACAATGAAAAAGAATTCGCACCCCACCCGACCCTTTAAACACCCATATCAAAAAAAGAAAAATTATTCTCTTCGAATTCTCTAGGAAATTAGCCTTGAAAACAGGCTCCCCCGAAAAATATTTTTTTAAAAAAAAATTGGTTGTACGGATTGTACGGATCGGGGGACGGGTCGGACCGATTGAACAGATTGTACGGATTGGACGATGGGTTTGACTCATCGGATAATTTGAATAAGTATCAAAAAGATAATTAACTAGCACGTCTAATACAGATTTGTGCCTCTCCCAATTAGCACTCATGTAAAAACAGCGATTATGGACAGCCACTTCCATGGATATAGCAGAGACCGAATAGCCAATAAAGTGCGTAGGGGATCAAGCACGGTAAGTAGAGAAATTGAGAAATATAAAATTGAAGTTAATTCTAGAGGATTGCACCAAGCAGCGGAGGCGTATGGCGTGAGCCAAATCGTAGACGAACTCCACGATCTCTCAGTCGAACTAGCTAAGAATAAGCTTTCTGCCCTCGAAGCTAAGAGAGGTGTAGTCGTCGCAGATAAGCTCATGCTCCTACAGGTTGAGCCAGATGGTGTTGAGTCGTTTATAACAAACGTTTACAGCCGATCCACATCGAAAGGATACTCCCCATCAGACATCGTAGACCAGTGCTCAGATCTTCAAAGCCTCGAAACCACCTACAAAGCAACCTTCGAAGAAATCAAGAAGTCATATGAGACAATGGGCTCGAAAATAAATAGCCTACGCGAAGAAGTCAAGCAACTCCAGACAGAGAAAGGCGAGGCAGAGAAGAAGAACGCTGGTCTCTGGGAGCAGAACGAAGTCGACAGGAAAGACTTAGAGCTATTCAATAAAACAAAAAACACGTTAAAACAATTCGGCCTAAATATTGAAGATACAGAGAAAACCAAAACAGTGCTAGTAGAAATAAAAAGACAGAAAGC
>DATBXD010000161.1:0-3215 GCA_036514475.1 Nitrososphaerales archaeon | reverse complement strand
ATTTGCTTAAGTCCTCAGGGTTATTCAAATAGAGCACCCTATTTGCAAGCTAAGATTACAAATACAATAATCAAGAATAGCTAGTATGGATCTGAGTTAACTTCAAAATCTGACAAAAGACCAGATGCAAACTAAATTGTGATAACATTGAAATATCAAAGAGCAAAACAATAATATTATGATTCTAAAACCTAAATGATCAAGTATAAACTATAATCTTTAATTCATACAGGTTCTAAGATACGTCATGAGTCCAGAATTATTGAAAACAGCTTTCAAACCTGCGGATCTAATAGATTATCAAGAAGGATCAGTAGTTAGCCGCACAATCATTGAGAAGAAGGTTGGAACGGTCACATTATTTGCTTTTGATGAGAAGCAGGGATTAAGCGAGCACACAGCCCCCTTTGACGCATTGGTTTACCTTCTAGAGGGAGAAGCTGAGGTAACAATATCTGGCAAACCATTTCACCTGAAGGGTGGGGAAATGCTCATAATGCCAGCTAATCAACCGCATGCATTAAAAGCCACGCACAAGTTTAAGATGGTTCTAACTATGATAAGATCCTAACAAGATAATCTGACTTGATTACCTTTTAGAAATCAAGTTACACCCGAATTCTTCGAAATGCTAGTACGGCAAAAGTGAATACTACAGCCGCCTCAATGGAGAGTATAGCGATTTCAAATGGTATAAACGTGGTCATCGAGTCGAAGAGACCAGCTCTCAATATGTCTGTTGCATATGTTAATGGGTTTAGATTGCTAACCAACTGGATTGCAGCTGGCGCCTTATCCGCAGGGTAGAAGACAGAGGATGTGAAGAGGAATACGAAGAATGTGAATGAGGATACAATGCTAAAGCTCTCCGATGATTTCAACGCGACTGATAGGGCGAGTGCGAATCCGCCAAAAAACATTGTTCCCAAAAGCAAAGCCAGACCTGTTAAGATGGCACCTTGAGCTGTGAGGATGATTGCACCTCCAATAACAGGCAGAGCCACGATGAAGACAAGAAGCGAGCTAGCCACTCCGATTATTAGCGTAGCAAGAACTATGCTTAGAATGTACTGGAGTCGAGTGAATGGACCCATCAGAATCTGCTCAAACATTCCATTCTTACGATCATACCATAGCTGAGTACCCGCGTTTGTTCCTGAGTTTATCACAGTAAGCGTAATCGCTCCTGCCGCTAGGAATAGCTGGTAAGTTACGACTCGTCCGCCGCCGATGTCGAAAGGCTCAACAATTCCCCCAAGAGCATAGCCTTGGACAAATATGAAGAACAGCGGAAATATCAGTTCGAAAAATAATGAGACCTTATCTAGATTAGCTCTTAGGTTTCTATACACTAACCTCATGTAGATATTCAACTATTCTAAACCTCCTCAACAACGGTATTAGAAACAGCTTCCATCCCCTCACGACCATGCTTGTTACTTGATTCACCTGAGCTGTTTTTTACCAGAGAGATGAATGCGTCTTCAAGAGTTGTTTCAGCAATATAGATAGATGTGATGTTTAGATTTAGCTTATCTGCAAGCCTGTAGAGTTCAGGTATCACATGCTCAGGCTTGGATGTTGTAGCATTGTACACTCCGCTAGCCTCATCCAAAACCAGTTTATTCACACCTTCAACTGATGAGAAACGCTTGAAAAGATCAGATGAAACACCCTCAAGCAATCTAAACTCAACCGCTTTCCCACCTCCAAACCTACGCTTCAAATTACTAGGTGAATCTGTTTCAATTATCTTTCCATCGTTAATCACAGCTATCCTATCACAAAGATACTCAGCCTCCTCCAAGATGTGAGTGGTGAAAAATATCGTCAGCCCAGCCTTCACCTTCTCCTTAAAAAAATCAAGAAACACTCGCCGAGCTAGAGGATCAAGACCAGCAGTAGGCTCATCTAGGAAGAGCACATCCATATCGTGAATAAACTCCCTTGCAACCTGAACCCGCCTCCTCTGCCCTCCTGACAGTTCAGAGGTTGGAGACTTCCGATACTCCTCCATACCAAACTTCTCAATCAGACTCTCAATACGACTTCTTCGCTCCTTCTTTGGTACATCCCAGATAATACCGTAAAGATCCATACTAGTCTCAACATTCAACCCCTGATCGTAACTATCCTGCTGCTGAACAACTCCTATCCGCTCGCGAATCTTCTTCCCCTCAGTCTTCAGATCTAGACCAAGAACCGTAGCCCGACCAGATGTCAGAGGCAGCAGCGTTGTTAGCATCTTTATCGTAGTTGTTTTTCCAGCACCATTCGGACCTAGGAAACCAAAGACCTCTGAGCGCTTTACCTCAAAATTAATTCTGTCGACGGCGACCTTCTCTCCGAAATGTTTAGAGAGGTCATTCACTTCAATTGCGAAGTCGCCAGCAGCCATTATCTACTTCCCAATAGATATTCAATCTCCAGTGATATAAAATAGCATATCAATCATGGAAGTTGATTAGCTTATTTTGATATGAATTATCTAATAATTCAAATACAAAATACATGAAAATCGCCTCAGATTAAACAGCGGTCTCTACGAAACGAGTGTTATTCAAGATATAATAGAAGATTACTATTGAGCATCATTATAGCTGACTTTTGACGTATTCCAAAACTGCTTTAGCATGCCCTATTGGGCTAACGTCTTTCCAGATGTTAACTATCTCACCATCAGGTTTTACGAGGTAGGTCGTTCTCTTAGCGAATCCCAGAACTTTACCAGATATACCAAGTTCTTTGATAAGAATCTTATCTTCATCGCTTAACAATATCAGTTTTAAATCATGTTTAAAGCAAAAGTCTTGATGACTTTTTGGCGACTGCGTCGAAACGCCCATCACCTCAACTCCAAGACTGTGAAAATCACCTAGAGCATCGGTAAATTGCTTAGCTTCAATAGTGCATCCTGGAGTGTTATCCCGAGGATAGAAGTAAATTACAAGAAACTTCCTATCCTTAAACTCATCAAGCCCCCTTAACTTTCCATCCTGATCCTTCAGACTAAAAGCAGGAAATATCAACAATCAAACCTTCAATATAATTAATGAACATTTCAGTTAATATAGTTTAATGTGCCTGATATTACATTTTAACCTATTTCGTCAAGATAATTTTTATTTTTCAATAGCAAGTGGTTTCGGCTCTGTAGAAATCCTCTTCTCAGGGATTTGATGTGACCTATGTTTTATGTTAAGATGGTGTGATTT
>DATBXD010000160.1:0-2864 GCA_036514475.1 Nitrososphaerales archaeon | reverse complement strand
GTCTATATTGATGAGCTTGTCTTTTCTTTTTTTAAAGTTGAGATTAAAAAGATTAGCTCAGGCTTCTCTCTGGTTGGAATTGGAAAGGGTGAGAAGCTTGACATCTTAAAGCATAAGGCTAAGACTGAGGTCAAGTCTGTTACCTATCATTTGATGCGTATTGTTGAGAGTAAGGGTAAAGTCTCAGCTAGGTTTCTTCTGGATCTGTGATTTCGGATGGTAAGACTTCAATATGTAACAAGCCCATCATTCAGTGGGGTTTTGAGAACTTTTGATGAGTTTATGGATATATACTTATTTTGAAATCCGGAACTATCGAAATGGTTACATTCTTTATTGATATGGGTGTTTGTCATGAATCTGTGGCATGATGTTGGGATTGGGGTTAATGTGCCAGATATTGTGAATGTTATTGTTGAAATTCCTCAGGGTTCTCAGAATAAGTATGAGTATGATAAGGAAAACAATTTGATAAGGTTAGATAGAGTTCTTTTCTCTCCACTTCATTATCCTGGTGATTACGGGTTGATTCCTCAGACATATGCTGAGGATGATGACCCTCTTGATGCTCTGGTATTGGTGACTAACTCAACTTATCCAGGGGTTCTGATCGAAGCCAGGCCAATAGGGATGCTTAAGATGATTGACGCAGGTAAAGTCGATAATAAGATTCTATGTGTTGCAAAGAATGATCCTAGGTACTCCGAGTACATGGATATAACAAGTATCAGGGAGCATGTCTTAAAAGAAGTGGCTCACTTCTCCCCTGGTTTACAAGGACTTGGAGGGGAAGAAAGTGGAGATAATAGGGTGGTTTCCCGTTAAGGATGCTAAACAAGTTATTGTAGACGCGGCAATCGAGTTTAGAAAAAGGTTCAAATGACACTTTGGGATAAAACTTAAAGCGATAAGGTTTTGCGTTTACGGGTAGGCGAGTAGATAGATTGAATAGTCCATCAGTAGTTCTTACAAATTCGAATTTTAACATAGTAATGAGCGACAAGAAACCCGTTATTGTCGACTTCTGGGCTGATTGGTGCGGCCCTTGCAAAGTTATGCACCCGATTTTCGAGAAACTGTCGTCAGAATATGCTGGGAAAGCAGTCTTCGCAAGGCTAAATGTTGATGAGGTCGGGGACCTAGCAGCTAAGTACAGAGTAATGTCGATACCCACTTTCATCGTGTTTGTAAACGGGCGGCCTGTCGACATGGTTGTGGGAGCAATCGGAGAGGAACGGCTGAGAAAACTAGTGGAGAAGCACCTAGTTCAATCTGGATAAACTAGAATTTGACTGCAGTTATACCTGTCTAATTCTTGCTTTTATCTAGTGAGTTCTTTAATCTATTGAGTAATCCGCCTGACTGAATTATATCCAATATGAATTTGGGTAGCGCTTGAGCTTTGAATGTCTCGCCGGTTCCCATGTGTCTGATAAGACCCTCTTCTAACGTGACACTCAAAACGTCTCCGTCCTTCACTTTGCCCCATGCCTCGCTGCATTCGAGTACTGGCAGGCCTATGTTTATCGCGTTGCGGTAGAATATTCTTGCAAATGACTTTGCTATAACGCATTTTACGTTCGCATTCTTCAGAGCTATGGGTGCCTGTTCTCTGCTGGAGCCTGACCCAAAGTTCTCGCCAACAACTAGAATTACTCCCTCGTTGCTCTTATCGTAGAAATTTGAATCTATTCCATCCATCGCGTGTTTTCCAAGCTCAGCATCGTTTGTTATTGTCAAGTATTTCCCTGGGATGATGATATCTGTGTTGATGTCGTCTCCATACTTTAGAATTCTATGTTCTAATTTCAACTTGTGATCACTTTAGTGAAATAGGGTCTGTTATTTTACCTGTCAAAGCCGATGCTGCCGCTACCGCGGGTGACCCTAAATATACCTTTGATTTCGGATGCCCCATTCTGCCTATGAAGTTTCTGTTTGTTGTGCTTAAACATGTTTCGCCTGCTGCGAGTATGCCTAGATGGCCACCGTAGCACGCTCCGCATGAAGCGGTTGCTATTGCGGCTCCTGACTCTGCAAGTGTCTCGATTATACCTTGCTTAACTGCTTCTATGAATACTTCTTGTGACGCTGGGTTGACTACTAGTCTAGTTCTGGGGCTGACTTTCTTGCCACGCAGAATCTCAGCTGCTATCTTCAGATCTTCTATCCGACCGTTTGTGCAGGATCCTATGTAGACTTGGTCTAGCTCAACATCGCTTAGCTCTGAAACTGGTTTAACATTGTCCACAGCGTCAGGGCAGGCTACTTGAGGCCTCATTCCTCTAACGTCTAGATTGATCGTTTTAGCGTATTGTGCTTTAGGGTCGTTGTAAATAGGTGTGAACTGATCGCTTGTCTTGCTTTTGACATACTCTATTGTTTTTCTGTCAGGCTCGACGATGCCTGCCTTTGCTCCTACTTCAATAGCCATGTTACACAAAGTCATTCTGCTTGATACACTCATATCCGTAACTGTGTTGCCTGTGAACTCAAGCCCCATGTATGTAGCTCCACTGAACCCTATCTCCTTAGCCACTCGCAGGAAGAGATCCTTAGCACCTACGTATTTATCAAACTCACCTGAAACGTGTATTTTTATAACTTGAGGCACTTTAAACCATAGTCTGCCAGTTATGAAAACCGACGTCATCTCTGTTGACCCTATGCCTGTTGAGAAAGCACCTAGCGCTCCGTAGGTTACTGTGTGCGAGTCTGCTCCTACTATTACCTGACCCGGTTTGACGTATCCCTTCTCAACCATGACTTGGTGGCATACACCACCTCTGCCTACGTCGTAAAAACCCGGTATTTTGAAGTCTCTTGCAAAATCTCTAACTATACGATGCACTTCTGCGGCTTCT
>DATBXD010000159.1:0-15003 GCA_036514475.1 Nitrososphaerales archaeon | reverse complement strand
CCACTTTGGCAATAGAAGCCATCAGCTCGTCAAGATTACCGAGATCTTCTCGTAAAGCTTGTCGAGAAAGATGAGTCTCATTAATCTTCACTTCATCGATAAAACCTGCGAGTGGTTGAGAGCTCATCGAAAGACAATATGTCATGGACAGAGTTATATCTTCCTGTGGTCCCCTTGAAAATGACTAAAATAAACCCTAAACTCTTGACATATTCACGAAAAATAGGTGTCAACCAATCTGCTATCAAAAAAGCCGCTGACAACGACGAAAGTATTTTAAGAATAGTACTCAAATAATAATAAGTGAAATTATGAATCAACGTGACAAGCAATTGGAAGTGTATTAAAATTGCTTTTAGTACAGATATCTGATATTCATTGCGGCCCACAGTTTCAAAAAGCGGTTTTTGATAGTGCTGTCAATGAAATTAATGGTCTGAAGCCGGATGGTATTATTGTTACAGGTGACTTGACGGAGGAGGGTCTGGTTGCTCAGTATAAGCAGGCGAAGACCGCGCTTGAAAGGATAGAGTCGAAGAAGATAGTGATGTGCAGTGGAAATCATGACTATCGATCAACAGGGTACTACCTCTTTAGGCATTTCTTCTCACCTGAGAATATTGTGGAGATTGAAGACACGGTCTTCGTGACCCTGAGTACTGCTCGGCCTGATAGAGATGAAGGCGAGGCAGGGTATAGGCAGATTATGTGGCTTAAGCAGATTCTCGAAAAACATAAGGATAAACGGAAAGTAGTGGTTATGCACCATCACCTCATCCCAGTTCCGGACACTGGAACTGATAGAATAAGGATAGTCGATGCGGGAGATGTTCTAAGAGTCATAGCTAGGGAGTCTGTTGATTTCGTTCTCTGTGGTCACAAGCACAGGCCATGGATATGGCGGCTAGAGGATTTCTTTGTTGTCAACGCGGGAACTGTTTCGTCAGAGCGAACTAGGGGGTTCTTCGCTAATAGCTATAATATTATAGATATTCAGAACGAAGAGGTTAAGATATATTTGAAGGTGGTAGGAGGGAAAAGAATTGACCTGAAGGATGTTTTGAAGCATGATTATCTTCATCTTCCATCTAAGCGATAAACTGAAGACTTGTTGAAAGACGAAAGTAGATTATTGAGAAGTGAGGTCTAATCGAGACCGACACCTAAACTCCAAAATAATTCTTTCTTATCTAAGGCGTATATTGAATCGTGGATTTTACCTTCCAGATTAAACTGGCGAGTATTACAAAACTCCATAACACAGCAACCAGAAGCATGCTTGCAGCCACAGCTTTTTCAACGTGACCGATGGACCACATGCTAAACAGTGTAACGGATATCACCTGATTACTTGGTGACGTTAGAAGAACTACTGTTCCAAGCTCTCTGAAGCTTATCATAAATATGTACACCCATCCGCCAAGAAATGCGGGTTTAAGCAGTGGCATAACTATTCGTCTCAAAGTATAAAGAAGGGAAGCTCCTGAGACTCTTGACGCATCCTCAAGGTCTTTATGTATCTGAAGAAGAGGCCCGGAGACAAACCGTAAGCCGTGGGGTATGTATTTTATCAGGAACGCTATTACTATAACCCATATCGTTCCATATATTGGGAGAGTAATGAATAGCCAAAAAAGCCCCATTCCCAAGACGAGTCCAGGGAATGATATCGGAAGCATACCTACGCCTTCTATAAGACCGCGCCCCTTAACCCTAGTCTTCAATGCATAGTAGGCCATTATACTGGCCGCAAACACCGCTATTGTCGCCGCTATTGACGATGAAAACACACTATTGAAGAAACTCGGAATCAGAGCTTCATATGCAGTTAGATCGGTGTAGTTCTTCGCAGATAGGTTTCCAAATACATCCCTCGGTTCCCAAAATGGGTGAAAAGAAACTAAAAGAAGAGTAGAAAATGGAAGGATAATGTTGATGAATAGGTAAACTAGAAGCACTGATAGACTTAGATACCGCCACTTGCCTATCTTCATAAGCCTCGGCGCATAACCTTTACCGGTTATTACGGCGAATCTCTCAGACCTCTTTGTAGAACGTCTATAGATATAAATTGCCAACATTGAGATTGATAGTAGAATCGTTGCTTGAGCAGTCCCCAAACCGTAGTCAGGAGGAATTTGGGACGTAACTGAGTAGTATATTTCACCCATAAACACGCGAATATTCCCAGGGATCCCAATCATAGCTGGTGTCTCGAAAGCACCCAAAGATATTATGAAAGCTAAAAGAAACACAGAGACAATAGAGGGAAAAACTAGAGGCAGCGTAATACGGAATATTACGGACCTAACTCCCCGACCAGAAACTCTGGCAGCTTCTTCTAAAGTAGGATCTATTGAAACCAGCGCAGCTCTTATTCCTACAAACGCGAGAGGAACAAGGCCAAGACCTAGAATCCATATCATACCAGCCAAAGAATGCACATCAAACGGTGGAGCCGGAAGATGAAGCAAGTCGACTAGGAACATGTTGATCAGCCCTGTCTTAGGCCTCAGAAGATAAATCCAAGCAAGATTCTCAACCACACCTGGGACGATTAAAGGTAGCAATGGAATGAAAGTGAACAACCCTTTCAACGGCGTGTCAGTTCTCGATGTTATGAAGGCTAGAACAGTAGCGACACAAGTCGCAAGTAAGGCAGATCCGGTAGCAAATATTAAGGTATTTACGAGCAGATTAAGGCTGTTGCCTTCACTGAAGGCTTTCAGATAGTTCCCTGAAGTGAAACTGCCTGGAGATCCTGGTCTCGAGCTCCATAAGCTTCCGAACATCAGATAGACAATGGGAATAGCGATTAGCACACCCATAACTAATAAAATCAGTGGAAGCGTTATTCGAGATAGACTCTTGGTCAAGCCTCTGAATATCAATCGTTAGGCCTCACCAAGAGGTTGCCTATCTCGCAACATATATTTAGTATATGTTTACGCTATTATTGTGTGAATAACGTTTTGAACAGTGCTGTATAGCTACTCAAATTCTTATTCACTTCAGCTGGGGGGAAGAGCACCGTTGTTTGCCCTCCAAGGAGCTTGTCGAAAGAATACTTTGTATCAACTCCAGGTCTCACAGCAATTCTAACCTCAGTGTTACCTACTAGCTTCTGCCCATCAGCTGAAAGCATAAAGTCAACGAATCGTTTAGCAGCGACTGGATGCGTAGTGTTCTCCATTATACTCACAGGAGTAACTGTGAAGAGAGTTGGCAACCCTTCGACCCTAAACTGCTCAAGAGGTGCACCTGCGTTCTTATAACGCAAAGTGTCATGCAAATAAGCTGATAACCCAATTTGATACTCACCCTCGTAAACAGTTCTTCCTACATCTTCAAATGCAGCAAACTTGACAGGCTTATTCGCAGCTATTCCTTTGATAAACGTATTCCACTTTTCCTCTCCTAGAACACTCTTCAAAGAAGCGAGCCAACTCGTTCCCACACTGCCTAATGTAACATCGTGAATGGTCATCTTTCCACTCCACTTCGGATTAAGTAAATCGTCGATTGTCTTAGGCAGATCGCTTGCAGAAAGCGTCTTAGGGTTGTACACCTGAATCACAGGGTTTGCCTGAACAGCTGTCCAGAACCCACTGGCGTCCTTAAAATCACTTCGGAAAACGGATGCTTCTGGAGATTTGTAAGCAAGGAAATACCCCTGTTCTGTAAATGTAAGCTGAAGGGGGAGAGTTATCATAACAACGTCTGCAGTCGGCTTCCCAGCCGCTACCTCCTCTCTAATCTGAGTGGCGAGAGGTGGAGGAGTCTTATTCACATATACAACTTTCACACCAGGATACTTCGCATTAAACCCATCTATCCACGGTTTTACATCCACAGGATCAGCTACCCCATAAATCAAAAGATCCTTCTCCAATGCCTCAACAGTTGTAGTGGTAGTGGTTGTGCTTGTAGTAGTAGTTGTAGCAGTAGTTGTAGCAGTAGTTGTAGCAGTAGTTGTAGCAGTAGTTGTAGCAGTAGTTGTAGCAGTAGTTGTTTCAGTAGTTGTAATAGTTGTAGGTTCAGAACCCGGCATATAAATTACGGCTGCGACACCAAAAACTACTATAATAGCTGCAACAGCTAAAATAACGTACGTATTACGATTTGTCATAATCTTCACTATTATTTTAAATCATGTTGATAACTTAAAAACATTTTTAGAAGTTTAATGAGTAAATTTATGAATAACTAATTTAACTATTTATATGAATTAGCCATTTCTAATAGTTATGAAACTGTCAGTTCCGAGTCGATTCGAAATCGCTCTTTTAGACGAGATTAAAGTGCTGAATAAGAAACATGGAAGCATTAGCAAGGTATACGGTTCACTACCCTACTCAGTCATCGGACATGGAAGAGTTTCAGAGCTTGTGATGAAATTTGGAGACTTCACCATGGCAAGAGTCAAAGAGTTCACCGAACAGGCTCAATCAATAGGTTTAGAGGTGAACTATCTAGCGAACTCTCTATGCTTAGGGGAACTGGGGTATGAGAAGGATGGCCGAGATAAGATCACTAAATATCTCAGCGAAGTATACGAGACAGGCGCAGATATCCTAACAATATCCTCTCCATACCTATTAAGACTTGTAAAAAACGAGTTTCCTAGCTTAAAGGTTGAGATATCAGTTCACGCTCATGTTGATTCAATTCAGAAGTTCAAACGGTGGGAGGAGATGGGTGCAGACATTATATGCCTGACAGCTGGCGTGAACAGGGACTTCGAACTTCTACAACTAATTTCAAAGTCACGAAAAATAGACGTTGAACTCTTAGTGAACGAGTCATGCCTCTTCAACTGTCCTTATGCGCTCTACCATCACACATTAAGCTCCCACCGCTCGAAGGTTGTCGACGAAGGCCTTGACTACTGCATGCTAGAATGCGCTCAAGACAGAATCGAAGATCCTGCTGAGATACTTAAAGCTCCATGGATAAGGCCAGAAGACACCTTATTCTATGAGAAGCATTTCAAGATCGATAAGTTCAAACTTCAAGGCCGCCAGATGCCTATCCCGTGGATAATAAGGACAGCAGGCGCTTACTCAATGAGAAAGTATGATGGAAATCTACTTGACCTAATAAGCCCAACCTACCCCGACTGGTCAATAAGGTCAGATACTGCTAAAGAAATACTCAAAAGGCACGGAGTAGAAGACTTCAGAAAACCCGAGGTTTACATCGACAACAACAAGCTCGACAAATTCTTCAAAACAGTCGTTAACAAGGGAGGTTGTAATCCTCTTCAGCAATGCAGCTTATGCGGCTACTGCAATAGAACCGCTAAAGAATTAATCCATATAAAGGATGAGAAAGCATTCGAAACCTATTCTAAAGCCACCAAACTCCTCTTCCAAGAAATGGTGCCCAAATACCTAAAAGCGCATAGCAGAACCTAAGATAGTTAACTATTCGCTGGCGCATAATTTCATCAATTAGAACGATTTAGAGGTAACGTTTTAATCCCATTAAGAAACTTGAACTGCGAAGAACAATGGTTCGCTTCTGGTCAAAAGAATTCTTTGAAGAAGCAAGTGAACTACTTAACAAGGATCAAGAGTTAGAAAAAGTATTCTCAGGAATAAACACAACAATAATTGCCGAATGCAGTGATAGAAACTCCGCTTTTCTTATAACCGTGAAAAATGGAAAAATAAGCTCATCAGAAGCTAGATCCGACGATAAAGCAGAGTTCAGGTTCACAGCACCGTATGACAAGTGGGTTAAGATAGCGCAGGGAAAAGACAAGGTTCAGAGTGAAGTAGTTAAAGGCACTATAAAGTTCAGAGGTTTGATGCCAAAAATGCTTCTATACTTGAGTAGAATAGTTCGAATGCAGAACAAAATTCTAAGCATTTTTACATCCATAAGTCTAGAATTCTAGCTATTTGTAATTGAAAAATTAATAAAGGTAATCAAAGTCTATTATTGTATGACTAAACTAGTAGTATGCACATCCTTTTCATTCATTCTTGATACCTTCGACATCGCCCTAAGGGCAAAGTATGCTGACGAGCATTTTCACCTAATAACATTTAGAGATCATCCTAAGATGGTATTCGAGAGGATAAAAAACGAGGTTGAGAGCAAAGGACACTCAGCCGACATAGTCATAGGGCCTCACTGGATGATTCTGAATCTACAGGTGGCAGGTTTATTGAGATCTTATGAATCACCAGAGTTTGACATATACCCTAAAAACCTCTGTAGTCCAATAGATGGATGGTGCGCTATGGCTCTTTCACCAGTAGGCCTTGCATATAACACCGAATTAGTTAACGAGAAAGAAGCGCCCAACTCTCTGTCAGAAGCTGTCGATGAAAAGTGGCGCGGAAAACTTGCAGCCCATGAAATAATTCATAACACTGAAGGGCAAATGGGCCTCACTTACCTAACTAGCCTCAAAAGAATAATGGGAGAGAAGTGGTGGAACCCGTTCATAGACCGAATAGTAGAGATGAAACCAACAACTTACGCCTGTATGCCGGAGATGGCGCTTAACATCGGGCTAGGAAGAAGCCACGTTGGGTTACCAGCTACTTTAGCATGCATCTCATACTACCTTGATATCCAGAACCGACCTGTAGCTCACCGGATGCCTAAAGACGTACCATACATGGCTACATTCGCACCTACTATAGCGCTTCTCAAACATGGTGAAAACCCAGAGTGGGCTGATAGAGCCTTCGATTTTGCCCTCTCAGAAGATTGGCAGTTTAGAGTAGAGGGATTAGGAGGAAAAATACCTGCAAGACCAGGAATAGCAACTTCCAACCCAATCCCTGAAGACGCAGAGATCTTCCCTACACTGGAAGACGCAAAGAATATTCCAGTAAACCTAGAGATACTTAGAAAGAAGATGAGTTAACATCTTGACTAAGATAGTCTAAGAGTCTCTTTCTCAAGCGTTGTTAATGATATCTTTGAATTCTTCAGATCTCTTTACAATCGCTGCTTCTGAAAGGTCTAAACGCTCTAGCCCAAGCGGATGCTTTATGCCACCAAACTCCATCTGTCTGCAATACTCATAATATTCTTCAAAAGTGCTTCTGAACTTTCTCATCCCAAACTTCTCAGGCCACAAGTCGACAGGGGCACCAGGTGTCAACCTTAGAGGGACGCAGTTGAGCTGATCCTGCGGTTTTCTGAACAGATGAGGAAACCGCTTTTTCATCTCGACAGCCAGTTTTACGGTTTCTAGGTAATCAGCATCTGTTTCGAATGGGAGACCACAGATGAACCATAGAAATAACTGGGCGCCACGTGAAGACCCTACTTCAGAAATATTTTCTATTCGATTAACAAGTTCAGCGTTAGAGTAGAACTGTCTATGGAACCCTTTATCGAATAAACTCGAACGAAGAGATTCTGAACCAGAGTCAGGAGAAATCTGTATTTCGAAGTTCCTGAAACTTTCACCAACCTGTGAAATCAACTCATTAGAAGGAAGATTCCATGGCAGAAATGTTATATCCAATTCTAACTTGGCAAGCTCGCCGAATAGTTTCTTGAAAAATAATTCATCCTGAAACGGTCCAAAATCAACAAAAAGATTCTCAACACCGTTCTTCTTAAGATTCTCAGCATCCTTAACCACATCCTCAACTGGCCTGAACAATGCGTAACCACGGTGGAATATTCTTGTTAACCCAGTCTTTGAGGTACCGCAGAAACAACAATTATAGTTGCAACCTTTACCCAAGAATAGATAGAATTCATTAGGATTAGTAAATACTTCTTCAACGATTTTTCCGGACGGGATAGGAGCGGATGTTCTTATTCTTGTTGCTTTAAGATACTCATCCCATTCATCTATCATTTCACCCATATTTTCTTGTGAAGCAGTTAAATTCTCGAGTGATAATTGACGATATGTGACAGGTTTGGAAATAATAGCATCGCCAATTCTATATGAAGCGTTCTCAACTTTCTCAGGTTCCAGCGTAGAGATATAGTCGAGAAGTGGTTTTTCGCCATCGCCTTTAATCAATAAGTCGATATTCGGTGAAAATTTCAATATCTGCTGATCGAAGTGAGTGGAAGTGTGACCTCCAACAACAACTTTCATTGAAGAATCAGCTTTCTTTACAGCTTCTGCTATCTTCAAAGATTCGTACGAATGTATGTACCAGTGGAGGCTTACGCACACTACTTTGGGTTTGAATTGATTTATTTTCTTTGTAACAGTACCAACTGTATCTTTGCCACTTAAAGCTACTATTCTGGAGGAATAGCCGTTCTTTCGTAAGAAACTCGATAAAGTCAGAAAACCTAGCGAAATAACGCCGTATTGACGTCCTACTGCAGGTTGAAAGAAGATTACATCAACGTCAGACAAGCATCTCATCAAAAGAAGAAAAACGCCCACTATTTTAGTAGTGCGCCAAAAAGATAATATTTTCAAAGAATATTTCAATAAAGCATCTTTCGAAATTATTAAATAATGAAACTACTTAAAAAGAACAATGCAAAACGTGTGAGAGATGCCGACATTTCAAGATGCGATAGCAGAATTAGATGAAAAAAAGACGATTTCTGAAATCAAAAGAAGAATAAGAAGAGGAGATTTACCAGATAAGATACTGGAAGAAATCCAGATGGGGCTGCGCATAGTTGGGGAGAGATTCAAGTCGAAGCGATACGCACTGATAGAAATTGGGATGGCTGATGAACTCTATAAGGAATGCTTATCGACGATTGAATCGTTGACTGGAAAAAACTATTCGCAACAACAATCTAATAAAACCAAAAATACTCAACGTGTGAAGAGTAGACAGATAACTAGAGTTGACTAATCATTGCTTATATCAAGAAATCACGCGAGAACAAAATATAGGTATATCTTCTATGGATTGATTGATTAATGCTCCAAAAAGCATATTTGTTAGGTGAAAGGCTTTCTAAAGCTATTGAGTGCAGCACACCTGACAGAATCCCAATCATAATTAGATTAGAATATGCCGCAGCCTATTGGAAAAGCATGAAGTTTGAGGAGTTCGCATTAACGCCTCAAAAAGCTTCTGAAGCTATTGAGACTGCATACAACAGGCTGGGAGGATGGGACGCTGTTGAAGCAGCTTGGACACTGGGAACCAGATGGTCTAAGATAGAAGCAGCCAAAGTAAAAATACCTGGTATTGACTTTTCAGCTCAGATTCCTCATTCAATAATAGATGAGCCAGTTATGAATCCGGAGGATTACGACATAGCGATTAAGAAGGGAATGTATGGCTTACTTTCGGTTTTGCTAGAAAGACAAGGAAAGAAATTCAACAGAAAAATTGAGGAGAAAATATTCAAATCTTTCTTACCTATCTACAGACATTGGGAGAAAGACAAGGGAGTACCTGTTTACCGTGGAGGCATGACCAGAATCCCGTTTGTACAGTTTTCCATGTCAAGAACATGGCGCGGCATGACCCAAGACATATTGAAAAGAGGAGACAAAGTGAAAGAAGCTAGTGACGCTGTTTGGGAAGAAGCCGTAGAAATAGGGGAAAATCAAAGTAGAATAGTTGGTTGCAAATTCGTCTTCCTACCATGTGGAAGAGCATCAGCGACCTTCTTATCTGAAAGAATGTTTCTGAAATATTTCTTCCCATATCTAAAATGGGCTACTGAAAAATTAGTAAAGAATGGATTTACACCACGCCTCCATTGTGATACTGATTGGACACCTTTCTTAGAATATTTCCTCGAACTCCCTAAGCAGAAGTGCATACTTGAACTGGGGCATATGACGAATATCAAAAGAGCTAAAGAAATACTGGGGGGACACGTATGCATCTACGGTAACGTACCAAGAAGATTACTCTCCTCAGGCTCGCCCGCGCAAGTTGGAGCATATTGTAAAAATCTCATAGAGAACGTGGGTCGCGACGGATTCATTTTAGCAAACGACGATATTGTACCACACGACGCGAAATATGAAAATGTAAATGCACTAATAAAGGCGGGAAAGAAACATGGGTAGACTATTAATTGCAAATGTAAAAAGACAAAGATTAATAGTACTTACATTATTAAAAAAATGGAAAATGAACCGGTTCATTACTGCTTTAATCATTTTGATAATATCTACATCTAGCATAGTAATTTCACTTTCACCAGTGGCAATAGGTCAGCAGAATACTTCAACTGACAAATGGGTGAGTACAGGTTTTGATTATAACCACACAGGTTTTAACCCTCAGACTGTAATAAACAAAGATAATGTTAAGGATCTGGAGCTAAAATGGATCTACCAGCTTCCGATGAACCCATACAGAGATATTCTTCAACCGTCATTAGGCTTAGAAACAAATCCGCTCCTCGTTAACGGTATATTATACGTATCAGCATCATATGGTAGACTATTCGCAATAAACTCACTTACAGGAAATCTAGTGTGGAGCCACGAAGTTAACATCACTGAAGCTGTTCAGAAACCGTATATCGGTAACTTCGGGATACAGCACTCAATTCTGTATCGTGACGGTTTGATATATCAGTTTACATTAGACTGCACACTTTATGGGTTCGACGCAGTCACAGGCAGCGTCAAAACCAAGATAACTGACATCTGTAAGGACATCCCTGGAAACAAAGGCAAATACTTTGGCGAAGAAGCCCCATCAATATACGTTAAAGGAGATGAAAGAATAGCTATATTCAGCATCTCAGCTGGACTATTCTACGCAAGAGGATTCGTAGCAGCTTATGACCTAAACACAGGAAAACTGCTATGGAGATGGTTCTCAACACCACCACAGGAAGAGGGCCCTAAAGTTGATTGGGATAAAGATGCTGGTAAGGGAAACATCAAAGCATATGACGGAGATTGGGGGACAACTGGCGAAGCTTTTGGAGGATCTATCTGGGTTACAAGCTCAATAGATCAAGAAAAAGGAGTTGTGTTCTTAGGAACAGGATATCCTGGAGTTGGTCTTACGTTAGCTGGACACATGGATAATTCATTGATTCCTGGACCCAATTTATACACTAATTCTCTAGTCGCTCTAGACATAGAAACAGGCCAGATGAAATGGTATTACCAGACAACACCTCACGATGTTTTACAGCATGGATTTGGTTGGAATATTGTTCTGGCTGAAACAACAATAGATGGTGTAAAAAAGAAAGTAGTTGTATCAAGTAATAAGAATGGGTATCTCTATGAAATAGACGCCGAAACAGGAAAACCTGTGGTAGCACCGATTAAGCTAGGTGTTCATTTCAACGATGATAACTCAAATCTTGGAAACGAAGCTGATATGAAATCCAATCAAAAAGAAGAAACCACATGCCCAGGGGGTAATGGAGGAGTAGAGTCACCCGTAGCTTTCGCATCAGACACAATCTTTGTGGCGAGCCAGAACAGATGCTTCAACTGGAGACCCATCGATAACGCCTATAACGGTCAAAGAGTATGGGTTGCAGCTATTGCTATGGAACGCCCCCAGAACTCGACTCTCTACGCTATAGATGCACCTACTGGAAGAATAAAATGGCAGTTCAACATGGCTAACCCGTACCAAGGCGCAGGAATAATTGTAAGCGGCGGCATAGTATTTGCCATAGACAGAATCGGAACATTATATATGATTAACGAATTGAACGGCGAACTTATAAGAAGTATATACTTTGGCGGTTTGGGAGCCGCGGGTGTCACTATAGGAACAAATCCAAGAGGAGAGATGATGCTATTCATACCATCGGGAGGCGGTGAAATAATAATACCTACAGCAGGAGTTATCTCAGCTTTTGGATTAGGGAAAAGTACTCCCTCACAAGGACAAAACACATTCTCAACAGAGACTGTATACATAGCTGTGGCTATAGCTGTAGTTTCAATTGGAATAGCAGTAGTAAGCTTCAGAAAAAGGGAAAAACACGGTAAGTAACTGATTACAGAAGATTCAAATTACTTGGTTTTCAACTTTTGATTCAATATTTTTCTTTGACCGAGATAATATCGCGGTCACAATAGCCATTGCAGCAAAGCCTGTACACACTAGTAGTGAAAAGCTTATTCCAGCCATGTATTGTTCAACAAAAACTGGCCCACCTTCTAGGAAGATATGTGTTGGAAGGTAGAATCCAATTATAGAAGCGCTAAGAGCTAGACTCAGTGATTGACCTGCATATCTCATCATGCCTAGAACACCATTAGCGAAACTTCGTTTCGACGACGGTACTGAAGATAGACATTCAACAGTATTAGCAGTTGAAAATAAACCTACACCTAACCCTAAAATGATTAACGAAGCTATTAGATACTCTATAGATGAACCCGCTGTGATACGGCTTAAAAGAAACAATGCTAAGGTTACTATACCAGCAGACAGAATTCTGACTTCACGTCGATCATACTTGTCAGAGAACCAACCGCTGACGGGAGAAGCGATCGCAGCTACAAGTGGAAAGACGGCGAGCATTATTCCAGTCTGTATAGGATCCATAAGTTTTACTAACTCCAAGTAGAAAGCCATCACCACATATATCCCATAATGAGATACGTAAATGAAGAGCGCTTCAATATTGGTTGAGGAAAACTCTCTGTTTCTGATGAAAAGACGAATATCTATTATTGGATCCCTGATCTTAACCTGAACTATGAAGAATAACGTAAAGAATATCATTCCAGCAACTAATGTTTCAACCAGAGGAATAGATATGTAGACGAAAGTTTCAACAAATATATTTACTATCGGTATCCAGAAGTTTGTAATCACAATATCGAGAGGCGTCCACGCTCTCTGAGGACCGAACGTAACAGCTATCAAAGACAGAATAAGAGCTAAAGCCAAGAGTATTGAACCTAGCCAATCCATCCGCTGAGACTTATCCATTGAAACGTTCTTTACCCACTTGTACGAAAGAATCAAAGCTACAGCTGAGATAGGCACTAACATGAAGAACAGTATCCGCCAGCCCCAGTAAGCAGTTATTACACCTCCAAGAACCGGACCAAGCATGTGACCAAGATACACCGATAGAAGATGCCAGCCAAGAGCTTTACCCCGTTCAGATTGAGGAAAAATATCAACAATAAGAGACCGAGTATTAACGATCAGTATTGCCGAGCCTAATCCCGTTAATGCTCTGTACAATGGTATTTCGTAGATCGATGAAGCGAACCCTGTCAAGAGAGAACCCGCAATGAATAGAATTAGACCAATGTTGAGATATTTCTTCCGTCCTTTAATATCTGAAAACCTACCAAAAACAGGCATGAAAGCAGTCATCATGATGAATTTAGCTAAAGGTACCCAAACGGTAATGCTGATGTCAGCGCGGAAGTCACGTGCAATACTTGGAAGAATCAATGTAACCATGCCAGTGTCAAGAGATACAACGAAAGTGGCTAGGTTAATGATAATTAGTGCAATCCACTTATACTCCAAAACGGGTAGCCGCTGAAAATAACGCAATATGAATCCTACCTAAAGAGGTCTCTTACCTTTGATAAGAGAAACGTATTAAGGTTACCGATAGGTTCTTCTAAAGGAATGCTATAATTTTCAATAGGACTATATTTTGCTTAGAAGATCTTCAAAATTGTCTTCAGTAATACATAAGCCTGGTTTAGAGAATATCCGTCCGATCTCCACACCCTTTTTGAATACTATTACAGTGGGTACAGCGTCTATGGAATATTTTTCCCAAAGTGGGTTATCATCATCTGTAATATCACTTCTTGCGAGTAGACTTCGCATATCTTTTTCATATTTCTCAAATATTGGAGTAAATCTTTTGCAATAAGGGCAATATGTTGCGTAGAAAAGGATCGAGACAGGTCGGTCACTGTTGATGATCCTATCAAAGTTCTTATTACTGACTTCAAGCATATATGTTCATTAATCTGTTTTCTATTTATTTATATTCCTTTTCCAAGGCTTAAGTTTATGATACTTATGCCTCTAGCCAACATGAGTAAAGAAAAGGGGTTGATTAGATTTCTCAAAATAGCTGGGCGTCTAAAGAAAGAGTACCGTAGAGGATGGATAGAAAAAGCTGGAATTGAAAATCCAGAGTCTGTGGCTGACCATACTTTTCGCACAGCTCTCCTTGTGATGTTAATTGGCGACAGTAGGAAACTTGATACAGAGAAGATGATGAAGATGGCGCTAATACACGATCTAGGGGAGTCAATAGTAGGGGATATTACGCCTACTAATGATGAAAAACTCAAAGATAAGGAAATAGTTGAAAACGCAGCCATTATTAGAATATTTAACAATCTTTCTACGAATATAAGAGAAGATTATCTAAAACTATGGAACGAGCTACGTTCTGGTAAATCTTTAGAAGCAAGACTTGTTTCTGAAGCTGACAAGCTTGAGATGGCGATACAAGCATCTGACTACGAGGAAGATGGATTTTCAAAGATTTCGCTAGTTGATTTCAAGCTTTATGCGAAGAACCGAATTCTAGATGGGCAGATATTAAGAATGTTAGATTTGGTATAAAAAATAGTATTCTTATAAGAATATAATTGTCACCAAACTATTTATAGCTGCAGAAGGTCGACCTATTTAGCATAGGTGAGAAAAATCGGCGAGGTATCTAAGCTTGTTTGTAGAGAATGTGGGAAAGAGTACCCAACCAATTTGAGACATCTTTGCGAAGATTGTTTTGGACCTCTGGATGTAATCTATGATTACAGTAAGATAAATCTCACTCAAGAATCATTTCGTGGTAGAGTGAAAAGCCTTTGGAGGTACCATGAACTTCTTCCTCTAAAACATTCAAGTAAAGCTGTCGACCTTGGAGCTGGTTTCACTCCACTCCAAAGAAGCAGGCGGCTCGCAGAGAAACTGGGGTTGAAGAATCTATACATAAAGAATGACTCTGTAAACACGAGCTTTTCATTCAAGGATAGACCGGCGTCAGTAGCCGTATCAAAATCAATAGAGTTCAATCTAAAAGCAGTAGGATGCCCGTCAACAGGTAACTTAGCAGCAGCCACAGCGTCTCACGCGGCAAGAGCCGGAATACCTTGTT
>DATBXD010000158.1:0-4756 GCA_036514475.1 Nitrososphaerales archaeon | reverse complement strand
CCTTTTCGTATTTTCATTTTATAAGATTTCTCACCTAGAGAAATATCATATGCACCTGAGTCTGCAATAGGTGTGTCACCTGAAATGTGTTGAATATCTACCAACCCTCCGTTACGCGCATCAAGTAAAAGATCTAAAGTGGAATTGATTTCTAATGTTTCATTATGATAGCTAAACGTTCTTTTGCCTCTTGCTGCAAGCCGATAAGCTTGAATGGGAAGAATACACAGCAATATTTCTGCCTGTGAATTAGTGTTCTTGATCGGTGAGGTTAGAAGAATTTGATCTTCTTTTGCGATGTTTATTGGAAGTGTGTATGGAAATGACATTTCCCTATCAATCAGCTCCTCTTTTAATTGGGATGGGTCAATAGATAGATGAGAGGTAATCTCTTTTGAACCCTCTGAAGTTAATCTACGGATTTCTTCAAATTCAAGTGGGCCTCGATGATAAGATATGAGCCATCTTGTTGAGAAAAGTCCACTTTCACCTCTATCAAAGAAATGGTAGTAGAATTTACCTGAAGGTAGAGTCGAAAGAGTCTTGTCGGTGTCGCTCTTGAGATCAACCCCTACTCTGACGCGTTCTATGTCTCTTTCCATTCTTAGACTTCCAATCAATCGGGTGTTGGCATTTGAGATTACTTTGTAATCTATATCCGCCGGGTTCTGGGTTGATAGAAGCATTCCCAGACCAAACGCTCGGCCCATCTTGATTAACCTAATCAACACCCTCTTTGAAGGTGGGTTTCCTAGAGGTGGGCAATATCCATGTATCTCGTCGAAATAAAGCAGGTAACGCGTGTCTTGACTGCCTCGTTGACGAATAAGCCATAAGAAGAACTGCTCAAGAAAATACTCAACAAATAGATGCTTGTCGTCCTCAGTGGTTATTCCTCTAAGGTCTATTACATTGATAGGCGTTTTCCCTTTCGTTTCGAGGAAATTGTCAAAATCTGGAGGAACACCGTTAAACCATGCTTTAATTCCGGGGCTGGTGAGAAGAAGATTAGCGTTAGATAGAAACTCTTCACTTTCACGTTTTCCTAGTAGCCTACTCACGGGGAGCCTACCTAGCTTTTCAAAAGGAGGGTCAATTACATCTTGTACAAGCTGCTCTATTGAAACATCATGTCCTCTCTCCCAATGATGTTGCAGAATTGCTGAGATAATAGATACTTGCACCTTGTATTTATTCTCGTCATATCCAATCATTTTAGCGAGTGTTGAGGAGGTCATTTCGAGTATTTCGAATGCTAAAGAAGAGTCTTCTGCCAAGGTTTGTGAAAAATGAGGTGGTGCATCTAGTCGAGGAGAAAGAGCTAGCTGAATCCCGGCGCTTGAACGCGGAGTGTAGATCCTGACATCTACATTGTCAATGTATGATTTGACCATTTCAGGATTGACTTTTGTTTCCGCAAGCCTAGATCTATAGAGAGCACTTAGATCTCCTTCGTAAGATTCCGAACTGACTCCTTTCAAAGATGCTTCCTGGTCTGAATACGGTTTGAACCTGAAGTCAAGGTTGCGGATGGCAAGACTTCCAATATCACCCTTTGGGTCTATTGCAATGATCTGTATCCCATTCGCAGCTGCTTCTTCAACTATTGATTTTGAGACCACGGTCTTTCCTGAACCTGTGGCGCCAAATACAACCACGTGTTTGGTTAGAAGACTGGAATCTAGGGTGAACCTTGAACCGTCTTTTACGCCTATTTGCAGGTCTGCCAGCTAACTGTCGCCGAATCAGGTAGGTCGCTCGTGTATAAATTATTACTCATAGCTTGAAAAAACTTTGTCGTATGATCAATATTTGTAACTTGTTTGTAATTGGGTTTGGAGATTGGTTTATTTTCTTAACCTGCGGGTATCCTATCAGAATACCTTAGGATTCTTGAATACGACGTGACAATCATGTATCTTCTTGATTCTTTTCCCTTTTTTTGAGATTACTGCAAGAGGTGCGTAGTAATGCTCTACACCATAAGGTGGTTATGGGGAGGGTTTCCAGCTTGGCATGGCCACTCTACGTCACCAGTTACTGCTCGTGCAGGAATAAGCCAGTAATCCCCTGTGCGGTAGGTTCCACCTAGTTGGAACTGGATTTGTATATTCGCTTCCAAATCAAACCAGAATTTGTTTAAAGTACCTTCTATGATGGGAATGCCGTTCCGGTCACCTTTCTGGTCCCAGCGACGCAGTAAAGGATGCTTTGCTTCCCAATACTCTGAAAGGTTAAGGTCTCCATTCAGTTTCACCTCGTTATTTCCTAGGTCGATTCTTTCAATACGAAAGAGATCACTCGCTGAATTTTGTAGGGCGTAGTCGTCGTCAACCGCCTCCACCCAATCGCCTTCCTTCAAACTGAACCGATCTTCACGCCAAATATTATCAATTGTAACGGTGTCATGTGTAAGTTTGCGAATGGGAAAAGAGACTGAGGCGTTATCGCGAGACCATTTGAATGTTGCTCGCTCCTTGAAAACCCTTGAGGAAAGTGAATCCTCAGATTGAGAATTAGTCTCTCTACCGCGCTGACCGCTAGTCGATACTCCTAATCTCGAGTCAGAGGAATTTCCCTTCGCATACCCTGGTTTGTGCACCTGAACCCGATAGAGATGGTTCTCAAGCCCTACATAGCGCGCCTTTGGAGGAATTAGGGGGAGATCAGTTAATTCACTTTCAACGAATGATCTTAACCTTGCTTTTATTTGGCCTCTGTTCGTGGGGTCCCACTTTTTCAAAAGACTTACCCAGATAGGCCTCATGCTGGAAAAATCAGAGCCTTGTCTTAGTTTCACTGTTTTAACCTAGGACACTATTTTCGAACGTGTAGCTGTGTCTAGTCCTCCAAGTGCAACGTCGCACAAGCTGGGGTCTTCGATGTATGTTATGTGCCACTCCCAAACGTCGAGATATACCAGATATTTGGCGTTTGAATCGTGAAGTACTCGTTTCCCTTCCTTTGTAAGAGGATAATCGGGCTGGGCGCGGTAAATCACTGTGTTTTCCAACTCGCAAAGAATCCCACCTACGTAATAATGTCCGCTTCCGATTGTGAAGTCAAGTGGCAATAATTTGGATTCAGCAATTTCAAAGCCAAGATTTCCTTTTGGACCTCCATGCGGTCCAATTATATCTCTTGCCAAGCTATGCAAGTAATGCATTACAATTGAGACTTCTTCGTCCCAGTCTGAATCAAGCAGGAACCACCCTTGTTGCATGAATACATCGTTGTAATAATTATTCTTATTGAAAGTGGAGCGTGAAAAATCGCCTTTCATATTCCTTCTAATTTAGTATATGAGTCTACCTTCTCTATAAGCCTGACTGTTTTTTTGATGTTAAAAGAAGGAGGAATAGTAAGCACATCTGATTTTATAAAGATAGAAAGGTAAGATTCTCTATTCAAATTATATTGATTAGTCAGCAGTCGAATAGGGTTAGATTAATTGGGCGCCATCGATAAATATATACTCCCTCAAATTGTTCTGACCCATGCGACTTAGTCGTCTTCTTGGCGTTCTTGGAGCGGCGATAAGCTATCCGTTTATTTTAGTTTCGATATTATTTTCTCCGTGGTTTAGCATCTACGATAACGCTTTGAGTGACTTGGGAAATACTTCACTTAACGGCTCAATCAGTTGGGTCTTCAACGCTGGGCTAATTATTTCTGGATTCTTGATAGCTTGCTTTGCTCTCACCAAGTTTGTTAATCGCATCGTAGTAAGGATAGTTAGCTGGGCTCTTCCTCTGACAGTTGCGGGTGTGGATCTCGCCCTCATCGGCATCTTTCCTGAGAACAGAGGTGAAATTCATGGCGTCGTATCAGTGATATTTTTCACATTGATGATTCTTGGCATGCTCATCTATGGCTTCGTTTCACTTCCTCTAGGTTCACAAACGATAAGGGCTATCGCCTTTGCTTTTGCGATAACTTCTATTGTGATATGGTTTGCACCGTGGCCGTGGAAAGGAGTTGCGATACAAGAGACACTCACTTCTATAATGGGGTCTCTTTGGCTAATCTTAGTAGCTGTGAACAGGCAGCGAGCATCGAAATGAGATATTATTGAATACCTTGGCCATAGCCCTCTCGGTTCAATCTCAGTGGAAAAGTAATTTTGGAAATAAGGTCTAAAGTCGATTTCCACAGTGCCTGCAAAAGCTAGAATCTTCTGAAATAGTATTGCCACATTTCGAGCAGAAGCGGCCGATACTTATTGCCGGTATGGCTGGATTTGATTCTGGTGAATGTATGGGAATAGTTGATGATGTTGCTTGGTAGCGAAGTGTGTCACTAAGCTTCCCATATGCTAGCAGGAGGAATACTCCACCTATGAACCAAGCGAAGACAAGTCCAAAAATACCTAGTATCAAGCTTGCGGTCATTGCCTCCTGATACTTTCCAGAGTTGATATTGTTAAGAGTAATCCACGACCATACGCTTAATGTTATCGATATTACTGAGAATACCGCCGGGAAGAATAGGGTGAATGGAGCGTAGTAGTTTCCCATCATACCCGTACCCATAAATCCACCCATGAACATCCTCATGCCAAATAGACCTGCTATCCACCCCGCGGCTCCAATTACATAAAAGATTAAACCTACAAGCGCATAGTTCTTCGCAGACTGAATATTGAAAACTTCATAGGTAGACATACTTTGATACTGCCATCAACCTAACCTATTAACGTTGCTAGATACATGATCGAGTATAAGGAAGCAAGACATGAATCATCATTATTGAAAAT
>DATBXD010000157.1:0-5636 GCA_036514475.1 Nitrososphaerales archaeon | reverse complement strand
TATGCGCTACAACTTTAAGCCCTGAGTCCTTCGCCGTTCTAAAAGCCTCAGCAACATCTTTAACCTTATGTCCTCTTCGAATGATTCTGTATACATCGTCGTTCAAAATCTGAACTCCTAACTCAACACGCGTAGCACCGTATCTTAGCATGAGATCAACCTCAGCTTCACCACAGAGATCTGGCCGCGTTTCAAAAGTTAATCCCACGTTGCGTCTTAAAGCTGTTTCGTTTAATTTATGTGCCTCTTCAATAGTTGATGACACTCTACCATTAAGAGCATCAAAACACCCTTTCACAAACTCCTCCTGATAGTCAAGTGGGAAGTTTAGGAACGTCCCACCCATAATTATTATCTCACTCTTCTCAACCCTGTGGCCAACCGCTTCAAGTTGCTTCAGACGAGCTTCCACCTCCCTAAATGAGTCAAAATCATTCTGCACACCTCGTAGAGCCGCGGGCTCAAACCCTGTGTATGACTTTGGTGAACCTGAATCCACACCTCCTGGGCAATAGACACATTTCGCCTGAGACGGACAGATATGAGGTTTAGACATGACTGCTATAACAGCGATTCCAGACGCGGTTCTAGTTGGCTTTATCATCAGAATCGTCCTCATCTGATCTCTGATCTCAGGCGGCAATAGATTCAAAACGGCGGAATTCGGTGGAATAAATCTCAAACCATACTTTGCGCAAATAGTTCTTTTAATATTCATAAAATCTTCCTTACTCAGATTATCCTTAGTCGACAGTTTTTCAACCATCTCCTGACACGCCTCCTTTACTAAATCTGCAGCCTGATTCCGCATACCTTGACTTCCCAACAACAATCGCTAATTCAACACCCCTATATAATCAAAGTAAATTCTCCCCTTACAAAGACGAGGCAGAATTTACATGGTATGTCATTTGGTTTCATGCTGAACAGGTTCAACACCCTTCATTACTTGCATATATGTAGCCGAAACAAGATTTAATGTATATATACATGCAATTCAATAACGGAATTGAAAATTTTTGGGTAGTTATGGTGAATCTGTCGGAAGCTCACTCAAACGGCTTCAGCGTTCTAGGGTTAATCGGGTCTTTGCAGGAGTATGTGGAGGAATTGGAGAGTTTTTTAACATCGACCCAACTTTGGTTAGGCTTGCATTCATCATTTTGGCATTCGCAAACGGTTTAGGCGTTATTCTCTATATAATCGCGATCTTCATCGTTCCACTGAATCCGTCAACAACAGCTGTTCAAGCACCACCTTTTGACATTGGTATCTCGGGAAAGCTTACTGGCAATCTAATCATTCTCGCGGTAGGCGCAATCATCCTATTAATCGGACTATTCATGTTATTCATGTTCAGCGTAGGATGGAACCCCTTCGAAATATTTGCCTTCATCGGAAAGATAGTATTACCATTATCACTAATCATCTTAGGACTAGCAGTGCTGATTATTGGGCTGAATTCTCGTTCAAAAACTGAGCCGTCCAGCAAGTAATTGGTTTGAAGATAAGTGCCCTTGCACTCAGACAATTTCAAATGAGTATTATGAAAGTTGTGTAATAGTCTCGATATAAATAGGCACTAAATAGAGATTTGGAAAGTCTAATTAATAGAACGCATTTTAATGAACTAGGATTTGTTTTGATTGGAGTGTCCTTCGTGGAAAAATGCTTCCCTTAAGGGATTTCAGCACCAAAAGTCATTCATTTGCATTCACATAAAGCATATACGTCAATTAGAATCGGTGTCACTTTATCTAGAATTCTATTAATACTATTGGGGGAATTACTGTGCCCACTGTCCAAGCAGATTATGGGTTTAGAGGGTATCACTTATCGTGAGAACCAATCAAGTCCAAACAGGTAAGATTTGCAGAGAGTAAAGAGTGTTTTGCCTCATTATTTTATTTGGTTTTTCTCGCTTTTAATAATTCAAGTTTGTCTTTCACTAATGTTTGCGCGTCTTCGAAGCGTCTGTTGAGAGACTCAACTTCTAGATGATTAAGATATGAGAGCAACGTCGTAGAGCGAAAAAACACTCTACACATTACTTCAGATATTTGGTCAGTATTGTCGTGAGGTCATCACAGATCTCTCTCAGACTGGGACAGCGTTCACTTCATCCCAACAATGATATCCTAATAGCTCGATATAGGTTTTTCTCAAGCGCCATCCAATTTGCTTTGTTAAATTTTCCAAGTAGAATAACTCTAACAAATTATCGGCATTCTAGTTACAAATTCGCCAATACTAAACAAGCCTTGAAGAGTTAGAAGAGCCATAAATAGAGAGAAATACAAGCATGACTTTCCCAGAGCGGTGCAGTAGTAAGCGAATCCATTTGATGATGAAGAATGACCCAGTTGAGTTAATGTGATTATTTTATGGTGCATAGAATAGCTGTTCTAGACAAGGATAATTGTCTTTCAAAGAAGTGCGGTCTTGAGTGTATAAAGTACTGCCCAGTGAATAAGATGGGGAGTGACTGCATAATTCTTGGCGAAGACAAGAAAGCTTTGATATCTGAATTGCTTTGCACTGGCTGTGGAATATGTATAAAGAAATGTCCTTTTACCGCTATTAATATCATAAACTTGTCTGAGGAGTTAAAGAAAGACAAGATTCAACAATACGGCGTAAACGGCTTTAGAATCTATCGGTTGCCACTTCCAAAGAAAGGATTCGTTCTTGGACTAGTTGGTAGGAACGGGATCGGCAAAACAACTGCTGTAAATATTCTTTCGGGGAACCTTATACCTAATCTCGGTGAATTGGAGACAAAGCCGAGCTGGGATAAAGTGATAGAATACTTCCACGGTTCGGAGCTTAAAGCTCATTTTGAGAAGATTGCTAACAAACAACTCCGCGTTTCAACCAAACCGCAAGCAGTTTATCTCGTACCAAAGATTTTTAGTGGCAACTCAAAGAAACTATTGAAAGAAATGGATGAGAGAGGTGTAAGTGACCTTCTCTTAACCGAATTAAGTCTAACAGTTAGCGCTAATAAAGATGTGAATGAACTTAGCGGAGGAGATCTTCAAAGATTAGCTGTTGCCATAGCCGCTTCGAAAGACGCTGATATTTACTTCTTCGACGAACCATCTTCTTACAACGATGTGTTTCAAAGATTAGCTGTGTCACGAGTAATTCAGAGTGTCGCCAACCTAGGAAAACACGTGATTCTAGTCGAACATGACCTTACCTTCCTAGATTATCTAAGCAATTACATCCAGATACTCTACGGTGAAGCGGGTGCCTACGGTGTGGTTTCAAAGATTCAACCATCAAGGACAGGTATCAATTTACTTCTAGACGGCTACCTGCCAAGCGAAAACGTAAGGTTCAGGGAAAAACCAGTAACGTTCGCAATGTATAGTTTAATGGATGAGCCCGTAGGGGTATTAAGACTCGCTGAATACTCAAATCTAGTAAAGAAATACCCTGAGTTCAGTTTAGAAGTTGAGTCAGGCGAGATCCATGAAGGTGAGGTCGTTGGAATTCTAGGCGGAAACGCGCTCGGTAAAACGACTTTCATGAAGATGATAGCAAACGTGGAGAAACCAGAAGAGGGTGAAATCACCACTACATGTAAGGTTTCGTATAAACCTCAGTATCTCACTAACGATTATGACGGAACCGTGCGAGCAATACTTGAGGAAGTTGGGGGAGTCTCATTTGAAGAAACAATGATTCAACAAATTCTAATCACTCCACTCAATTTACATCGATTATATGAGAAAAGTGTAAAAGACCTTAGCGGAGGTGAACTGCAGAAAATCGCGATAACAATTTGTCTAATGCGCCAAGCCGAAATATACGCTTTAGACGAACCTTCAGCGTTTATAGATGTAGAAGATAGAATAGTGTTAGCAAAATCAATGAATAGATTCGCCAAATCTCAGGGAAGAGCAGTTCTAATAATAGATCATGATATTCAGCTAATAGACATTGTATCAGATTCTCTAATGATATTCAAAGGGGAACCAGGAGTAAAAGGCTATGCTTCCAAACCTATGCGTAAGGAAAACGGGATGAACCTGTTCTTACAAGACCTTCAAGTAACTTATAGACGAGATATAGATACAGGTAGACCAAGGGTAAATAAACTCGGTGGCAAACTCGACAGGAAACAGAAAGAAGCTAAAACCTATTACTATCTAAGCAAGACCCATGAGCAAACTGAATAATATTCCACCGTATAAATAGGGTTAGAAAATGTCCTCGGACCTCGTTTTCAAGGCTAAAGTAGTTGAGCTCATACTAATGAAGGAACCTGAGAGCGCAATCAAGATGCTAAGCCAACACTACAGAGTTGAGGAACCGACACTTAAAGTGGGACGCGCAAAAGGCTATACCTCTAGAGTTCTAGGCGTGTACACCTCGAGAAAAAAAACAATACTTGTTATTAATAGTGAGATTCTGTACAATCCATTCGTGCTAATACATGAATTCTACCATCACCTGCGAACGCACGGACAATTGCATAAAGGTACAGAGAAATATGCAGACAAATTCGCAAAAGACTTCATAGAAGCATATCGTACCCTTCATGGGCGATTAACATGAAAACATTAGAATTGAGCTCTCATTTAGAAATTGAACGCTTGGTAGATGCTTTGAATGAGAACGGGCGAGCAACAATAAGCGCTTACTGGGCTATATGTCAAGAAGGAGACAGATACATTGAAGACCTCTCTTTTCCTGTAAGCAGAAGAGTAAAAGGCGAAGTTGAGAAGAAAGCCAAGCGACTTAAAGAAACTGGTAAAATTGGAGTTATACCAAAAGGCCGTAAAATCGCGTGGGACCGTCTAAGCACAGTCGTGCTGCGAGATTTGCGTAAATTAGGCTTCATTGAACTTGAGAAGCATGGTGAAAGAACATTGATTCGACCCCAAGTCGGAAGAATTATTCTAAGGACAGGGAAAGGCTCAAATGTTACTAGATTCGAAGACATCGTTGAAATACATAATCTCATTCGAAAGTTAAGAGGGACCTCCAAAACTCGACGAAGGTTTGAACTTCGTCTACTATCTGAGGTTCAAGGAATCGCGGAAATCATCTTTCCGGTTAAACAGAATGATTAATTTTCATAATCTGATGGAAAATAAACAATAATATATAACATACCTTTTATATAGATATGTATTAAATTAATGATGGTTGAAAGGATTTGCCACAAACAAAGCCCATTATTAGTATTGAGAATGTAGTCGCTTCTGCATCTATAAGTCAAACTGTAGATCTAAATCAAATCACTAGAGATTTTCCGGATGTTGAGTACCATCCAGATCAGTTTCCAGGTCTGGTCTTCAGGTTAAAAGCCCCTAAAACTGCAACTTTGATATTTAGCTCAGGGAAAATGGTCTGCACAGGGGCGAAATCTGAAGAGCAAGCTGTAAAGGCTGTACAAACAGTAGTTCAAAAGCTCCGTAAAGGTGGGGTCGATATCCGCAACGAAGCAGTTATAGAAATCCAGAACATAGTCGCATCAGCTAGCCTTGGTGGAAAAGTTCACTTAGAAGAAGCTGCGAGGCAGCTGCAAAAATCCATGTACGAACCAGAGCAATTCCCAGGATTGATTCATAGAATGAGCGACCCGAAGACGGTGATACTATTGTTTGCCAGTGGAAAACTAG
>DATBXD010000156.1:0-3023 GCA_036514475.1 Nitrososphaerales archaeon | reverse complement strand
TGACAAGCCTCTTCTAATAATAGATGGGGCGGGTTCAGATAAGACCAAAGTTATAACAACTAAGGTTATCAACCTAATTAGATCAAGTGTTAAACCCAGCAGTATCCTAGCGTTAACATTTACAAAGCTTCGGTGGAGATGCTAAACCGAGTAATGGATAGGTTGGCACTAACGTATTCTAAATGCAGGTCTTTCTAACTCTACGAAGACATTCTTTAATCTAAAGTATGGGACAATTCCACTTTGACAAACTAAAGTCACAAGTAATTACGCATCAACTTTAGATTTAGAGTTGCCTGATTAAAATATATATCAAAGCCGATCAATTAACATGAATGGATGTTTCAGATCTACGATTTCAATAGATGAACTAGTAGAAATAGCATTAAAGAGTTTTGAATTTGACAGTTATTAAACGTAAAAGTAAACCTTGGAAGCTCGCGAGCTGGAAGAAGAAGAGAGGAGAATACCTCAATGGAAAATCCTGCGAGTGGTGTGGCTCAACAAAAAATCTTCAGATCTCTCATAAGAACAATCTCAATATTCGACGGGTAGAACGCGAGGTTTTCCATAAATATTACAATCATTATCTTAAAGATGAAAATAACAGTGTTGAGATCAAAAAACTTGAGGAAAAAGCATGGGAAGGATATACACATCACCTCGGGTTTGGATGTCCAAGTTGCGGTTCAGGCGCCTACTATAGCCGCTCTGAAAATTACTGTAATAAACACAAAGCTCCCATGTTTAGATGCTTAAAATGCAAAAGTGAATTTAAGCAACCAGCATCAGTTAAGAAAGCACCACTCAGCACGAAAACCATTGTCAGACGTAGATTCCAAAGCCTATTCAAAATCAAACACAGAGAAGAACTTTCAAAAATAGTATCTGAAAGAATACAGAAATCTGATGAAAAATATCATTCATTTGAAAATGTAATGGTTCAATGTAAATCATGCCATTTTGCCTACCACAAAGGAATGCATCTCTGCCCAAAATGCAAAAAGAAATACGTCAAGCCAAAATATAAGATATGCTACGCATGTCTTCGCAACTAAGAAAAAAAGAAATAATATCTCAAAAGAAAGCTGCGGAGGATATGCTCAACCTAGCATTAGCTCATATGATCAGAATAAGGATGCGCCTGAAGAGTAGTTACTCAATGAGTAACCCTAATATGTCAAAGTTACCAAATAGGTATCTATGACGGAGCCGATACCGACCTACGCACAAGAAGCATACGCGATACTGCGCAACAAATTCGCAAGCGACAGCTTTCCATCCGATTACTTATCATGGTTCATCTCAAAAAGCATGGTGAAGAAGACATTGCACACCCTAGAGAAATCCGGCTGGATAAGAAGAGTCGGGAAGGGCAAATATCTCTGTATCAGCGCAGATGAAATATTCAAGTCGATGGTCGAGTTCAAAGTCCCAACATTATTAGAGAAGGCAAACAGAAAATACACTTATGCGGATGCGAGCGCCGTTGAAATGTGGACAGATTACAGCTATATCCAGAGAAGCTGGGAACATTCTCCGTACTATGTGAATATCTTGCGAAGCGAAGTAGAGCAATGGGTTCAATATTTCAGAAAGCACAAAATCAACGTCTTCATAGACGAGGCAGAGCCGTCCCTAGGAGAATTCATAGTTTTAAAGCCACAAGAAAAGTTAGCATATGAAGAGCACAACAACTTGCCAGTTGAGCCATTACATACAGTAGTGAAGTATTGCGAGAAGCACATAGACACATTCGAGTATCCTCTAGCGTATTTACAGGCGAAGTTCAACGTCAAGACTAAAGTCAACATAGACAAGCGCATAATCGAGGAGGCTGCGATTGCAATACACAATTCAGCTTAGGGCAAGCGGACGATAGATAACACCAATAAGTCTGACGAGCTGACGCTAACTTGCTAGAATCCAGAACAAGCATACTTTATTTATCACATCATTATTAGTAAAATGGAGTATCTTCTTGATGAAGTCACCTCAAGAAAAAAGTATTAATGAGTATGTTTGGAGATAGATAAACGATGAAGTCGAAAGCGGAGGTAATCAGTTCGTTTACCCCTGAGCAACTATTGGGTATGCTCAACGACGTCGAAAAGAAACATGCTCCAGCTAGGCTCTATGCGGTTGGAAACTTACAGCAAATTCCACTTCCTCTGCCACGGGTTGCAATCATAGGGTCTAGGAAAGCATCTTTAGAAGGCCTTAAAACAGCAAGTGATATCGCAAGGGTTCTTGTGAAAAACAATGTCATAGTCGTAAGTGGGCTTGCTGAGGGTATCGATACCGCAGCTCACAAAACCACTATCGAAGAAGGGGGAGATACAATTGCTGTTCTTGGAACACCTTTAGACCGTGTTTACCCACAGAAGAATTCCCATCTTCAAGATATCATCAAGCGCCAACACCTGGCGATTTCTCAGTTTCCAGTTGGGCAACCAATTCAGCCCAAGAATTTCGTTCTTCGAAATCGAACTATGGCGCTCATCTCCAACGCATCAATCATTGTTGAGGCGGGTGAGACAAGTGGATCTCTCCATCAAGGATGGGAATCTCTCAGACTCGGAAGACCCCTTTTCATTTACAAGTCTATTGTTAATGACCCTTCATTAAATTGGCCAAAGAAGATGATGGAATATGGTGCAATAGAACTCAACGAAGCAAAGGAGGTAGTGGATGTTCTGCCATCTTCAAAAAGAATCCTTAACATGGAATTGCATGTATGAGTTATGAATCTCACTTCCCTAGAGTTCGGCGCTTTCTTATCATATTCCCCACAAATGAATGAGAATTTCCTGCAACGGAACATGGAGGAAATACAGAATGCAAAAAACTAGCTACGCTTAATAATATCCGAAGAATAATTGTTCACATTGAGCACTGAAACTGATTTTATTCCCTCTGTGGGCCTTCCAGTCAAATTAATTTTACAGTCAGGGAATCATAAATGTGCTCCAACGTGTTTGAAAATGGTGCTCAATTACGTTCGTGATAACCTTAAGGTAAAG
>DATBXD010000155.1:0-3693 GCA_036514475.1 Nitrososphaerales archaeon | reverse complement strand
ACTTTGCCTATGTCGTAACAGTACAGTTTGTCTTTTCTAGTTAGTTTTTCAAGGACATCAAAAGAGAGGTTGATGCTTCCTTGGCGTCTTGTGGTCTTCTCGATGTGTTTGAGAATTTCTTTATTGAACAAGTAGATTCCTAGGCATTCAGGTTCGCTTAGCGTTATGTTTGGTTTCTCTTTGAACTTGATGATTTGGCCGTCAGGGGCTACTTCGACGAATCCGGTTTCGGTTCTTTTGCTGGTTGAGACGACGACGCAGCCGATTCCACTCTTAGTTCTGCTAAATCTGTGAAGCGAAGTGATGTTTAGGGGAACTAAGTTGTCTCCGAACCAGACGAGAAACTCTTTCTGGTCTTCGAGCTTGGGTTTCGCGCTTAGCACTGCGCCGCCGGTTCCGCTTATTGTTTCATCGATGAAACTTATCTTGTCGCCGAATAGCTTCTCCTTTCCTTCGAAGTAGCTCTTCACCTGCTCGCTGAGACATTGCTCCGGACTGCAGACGATTAGGATTTCATCGATGATTGGAAAAGAAGCTAGGTGTCTAACGACGTAGTCGATGACGGGTCTGCCATTCACTGGAATCATAACTTTAGGGCTTAGTTCGCTAAAAGGCTTAGCGCGTGCACCTTTCCCACCGGCGAGAACAACAACCTTCAATAAAACACCACAGATATGAAGCGTCAATTATGCCAGTTTATAAGCTTCGCATCTCATTCTACTTAAGAAGGTATTGTTTATTCAGAAAATCAATTTTCTTCTCTTGACAATATTTTTGGAATATAGTTCGTAGAGATGCATTCTGCGACGAAGGAGTGTGCGATATTATACATTACTTGGAAGTTTGAGAAACATCTGAGTAAATTCAGTTCAGAGTGATAACTCGTTTGAATTTATTTCTTTGTTATTACCTATATTTTTGCTTTAGCGCGGATTCTGCAAATATTTAGGGGATAACCGTGCAATCGCTTTCTCCTGTAAAGTCTTTGTCAAATGTTAGAACTCTATGCCCGATTGAGCGGGCGGTCGCTAGTATGATTGCGTCGAGAAGTCCGAAATCACTGTATCCTAACGCTCTTCGACGATGTTTTATCGCAGGTGCCTCAAGACATATTGCTTCGTCAAGCGGCACTATGCGTGCAATCTCTTTGATGGCGTCTAATCTATCTCTTGGTGGAGCTTGGTTTCTAATAGCCCAATCAACCACTTCGGCCAGCTGAATTATTGAGACGAAGGCTTCCTCATTTCTCATTTCCTTTATGATCTTTCTGAAGTTTACGGATGTAGGGGAACTTCTAAATATCTCCACTATGCAATTTGTATCTAGCAGCATTAGAATCTGTCACGTTTCTCTCGTGTGAACGGTTCAGCTGAGGAGTCAATGCCCGCCATCCTTCTGATGGCTTCTATCCGCTTCGACTTCGATATTGGAATTGAAAGCTTCACCACATCCCCCTCATTCAATCCTGTTTCCTCTAGAATCTCCTTGGGAACTATAACTGCCATAGAATTTCCAAGACGTCTGATTTTCCCTTCAAAAACCTCTGACATACAGTTGTTATAACGTAATAACTAATTAAAGTTATCGCTCTCGCGAACATTTCTGACAGGAAGCTCGAGTTTACTGCAGAAATTCACGGTTTTATGGCATTGATACGATCATGGCCTTCATTGATTGCACATTTTCTTTGGTTTGCGCGATTAATGTGGATATAGATATGATTGGGGCTACGCTCCACTTCATCTGCCCCCAGAATGGCAGCTGCGTCAACATCTTCCCTAGTTCTTCATGGGAAGACGCTTCAACAATGAAGGCGCCTGATCTTTGACCAGCTAAATTGCCACCCACTATTTTTCCCTCCTTCTCCCATTTTTCCAGAATCTGGAAGCTGGGGATGATCAAGTTCTCTATCATCGCCACAGTGTACTTTGGGTCAGTTGGGCCACCGTAATCGACTGATTCTGCGGTAACTAAAAATCTCATGAATATTATGCCAATGTCGTTCTATATAAACAATATAATACTAATTCTACTTGGTTCGATTCAAGGTTTAGCATGTCTTGTCCGTCGAATGCACTGCTGGTTCGTTTCTTCTTTTCGTAGATAGGAACCACGTTAAATCTTGTAACCAGTAGCGGATTATTAGATTTCTCAAGGGCTTTTGGATCCGCGTATGGTACTAGGAAGCGTACTTTCTAATTTATAAAAAAGGTGACAAAGTAATGAAGACTTAAGACCGAGGTCCTTGAAACTTCACCCTCCAGCCCGTAACTTCAAAGTGATCTTTTCAGAGGTTTCTAGGATAAATGTGGCGGTACCGGTTTCCATAGAAATATCTTCGATTAGCTACTTATCTGGCTAAAAAGAACTTCTATCAGAAATAACGGTGTTTCTCTAAGAGAGTAGGTATAATGAAAATTCGGCAACTGTCAAGTAGTTTACGGAACACTACTGTAAGAAAGACACGTAGCGGTTCTGCAAAGCTCATGTTGAGGCTAAGGTAATAATCATGAGTAAAATCATGCGCAGTCTCAACAGAAGATTCCCGCAATCATTAACGGGAATTGTAATAGTGTTTTTAATCGTAGCGTTGGTTCCAACCGTATTTTCAGCGACGGCGAATGTTTGGACTGATAAAGCTGACTATTCTCCGGGATCAACTGTCATGATTGCGGGGTCAGGTTACCCGGCTAATAAGACGCTTGTTGTCCAGATAAATAGGCCAAGTGGCAGCGACATGTTCGTTGTGAAATCAGATAGCTCAGGCTCCTTTACGCTTAACTATGAGCTAACACCTCACCGGGCTGAGACCGCGACCTACAACGTTCTGGTGATAGACCCCGTTGAGAGCATTGTATTGGCGTCAACTACCTTTACAGATTCGCCTGCTGATCGCTTCTACACTGCTGCAATAACGCCAACTTTTGTTTCTTCATCTGGGACCGGAATTTATAATGTCAACATCACCAATATCTCTCCGACTGATTCTAATAATAAGCTCGGTTCTGCAACCATAGCAGTTCCAAGCGGATTCACATTCATATCATTTATGGGTATCACGTGTCCAAATGGAAAAACATGGGATTTTAGCTATGACGCTACAAATCGCTTGATAAAAATCAACGCTCACAATTACGGTAAAGAGATATCTGTTGGGGATAGTTGCATAGTAAGCTTCAACGCTAACGCCTCATCAGTCCAAGGCACTTACGAATGGGCTACGAGTGCTTGGGACAATAGGGATTGGACAGGCAATCTATTTACTTTGATTGGCTCTCAACCCCAAACCACTGTTGTATCTATACCGGGTATGGTGTCAATCACGATAACTTCAAATCCTGCCGGCGCAGGCTTTGTCATTGTTGACGGCAACGCAACAGCAACACCACATACATTCACCTGGACTATAGGCTCAAATCACAGTCTTCAAGCCATCTCACCTGTTGCAGGGCCTTCTAGTACACAGTACGTATGGACTAGCTGGAGCGACGGAGGAGCCCAAACACACAACTACACAACTCCAACCAGTTCAGAAATAGTTTCATCAACATTCGTAGCTACATCCACAACTACAACCTCGACAACAACAACTTTAACCAGCTCCACTACGCAAACAATTACAGTTACAACTACCCAAACTCTAACGAGCACATCAAACCAGACGCAAACACAGACGCAGACCCAAACACAGAC
>DATBXD010000154.1:0-9748 GCA_036514475.1 Nitrososphaerales archaeon | reverse complement strand
TCCAATCATCACAGTTCAAGTGCTAAAGGCAGTCTTTGGCAGAACCATCATCAAATCGATTAGCAAAGGATGAAAATAACCAAGAACATGTGATGAGGCAGGTGAGAACACAATCCCATCTAAGCACATTCCCATCTACTGGAATAATAGGAAACTTCATAAAATCAAACAATGAGACTGCCACATGATGCGGGGGTTGCCAAGCCAGGTCAACGGCGCAGGGCTTAGAACCCTGTCCCTTAGGGGTTCGTGGGTTCAAAAATGGGTTACGGAAGAGATTAGCTTCGAGTGGCTCCCGTGGAAAATCCCACCCCCCGCACTCATTAATCCATTCAACACTCGCTAAGTTGAAGAATCTAGAAAATAGTGTATAGAAAATATTGAGTGTTTTCAAGGTTTATATATTATTTTTCCAGTTTCTTCAATAGTTTTTAATCCAAAACTTTTTTTCAATAATCTATCAGTAAACTCTTTTGAAGAGAGTTTTTCGATAAAAAGTTTTACAAGCGGTTTCTTAAGGCGTCTTTCATCAACTACAAAGTCGAAATTCTCATTCATCACTTTTATGAAGTCCAAGTTATTAGTAACTGCAGCCGCTTTTAATCCAAAAGCTACGTCAGCCTTTCCATTAGCAATAGCTTTTGCTGCCTCATTATGTGATTTCACTTCAACTTGATAGCCCTTCACTTTACTTGCAATATCTCTGAATTTTAGCCCTTTATTTTCACATATTTTACTCAAGTAAATGTCGATAAGAGTTCGGGTTCCTGACCCTAAAGGCCTGTTGATAAAGCGGATATCCCGTCTAAGTAAATCATCCAGGCCTGAAACATTTTTTGGATTCCCTTTTGGAATGATAAATCCGATCTCACGTAAATAACCTCTTACCAGAACAGCTTGATTAGAGACCCAATACCGTTTTAGAAAAGAAATGTTATACTCATTTGTATCCTCATCTAGAAGATGCACACCCGCCACATCAGCTTCACCAAGCATTATCGTCGTTAGACCTCCTGATGACCCTATGCTAGCAACTTCGAATGAGAATTGCTCTTTCTTCAGCATCATATCCAATAGAATCTTAATTCCGAAACAATCACTCCCAGCAACTGTGAACTCAGGCAGCTTATTTCTTAATTCAAAGAATTCTCTAGTTTTGATGGGCATTGATTTTGACAGCCCTCTGCCCACATAAGTTTCAAGATCGTTGTATTTTTCAAGTAAAGATAAACCTGATTTAGTTAACTTTGCTCCGCCACCGTACTCACCACCTTTTCTAGCCTCAACTATCTGCTGATCAAGTGTAGAACTCAATTGATCTATAGTATTCCAAACATGAGCATATGACATTCCGATTGCACGTGATGTAGCCATAAATGAACCAAATTTCTTTATTCCAGAAAGAATCTGCGCTTCTTGATGTCCCATAACGCGCTTGCCATCTAATTCAAGCCAAACCTGAAAACCGGGTTTCAGACTTTTTGTTGACATATTATTAATGTAATTCCGATATATTTAAAATTATATCTAGTGCGATATATTTATAATGATATAACGATGGTAAATATGATGATGAAAAATAAGTATATAATAATTGGAATATCATTAATAGCGATCATCGGAACTACAATAGTTGCCTTCGAATACTTTGAAACACAAAAACCAACTAATCAGCAACTTATAGTTTCAACTACGACTAGCTTCTATGAAACAGGATTTTTGGATTTCGTAAAGAAGAGCTTTGAAGCAAAATATGCATACATTAATGTTTCATTCATTTCTCAAGGAACAGGCTTGGCAATTCAAACAGCTAAGAGAGGTGACGCAGACATGATTCTGGTCCATGATCCTGGTCAGGAATTGAGTTTCTTGACAGGGGGATACGGAGTGAATCGTAAAATTATAGCATACAATTTCTTCGTAATTGTGGGACCAAATAATGACCCTGCTGGTATTACTGGGTTAGCCCCGTTGGATGCATTGAAGAAATTAAAATCTGAAGGGGACAGCGGTACAATCACATGGGTATCCAGAGGTGACGGTTCAGGAACTCATTCAAAGGAGAAAAACTTGTGGAAAGACGCAGGGTTCAACTCTACTTTACTAAGAAAATTACCTTGGTATCTGGAGAGGGGGGCTGGAATGACGGACACGTTAAAATTAGCTGATGAAAAAGATGGTTACACACTAACAGATTTAGCTTCATATTTGAATAACTACAAAAAAGGAAACATTAAGCTCAAAATTGTTGTTGAGCAATCAAAAGATTTGCTTAACATTTATAGCGTAATAGCTAACAATCCACAAAAAACCAATCTTACAGGGACAAATTTTGATGCGACTATGAAATTCATAAATTATGTAACTTCTGATGAGGGACAACAACTATTTGCAGATTTCGGACAATCAACATTTGGAAAACCGCTCTTCAGCCCATACATTCCACTTGTAACAAATAGAAGCAACGCCACCATACTTCAATGGGTACAAAACTATGCGTTTTTCAATGGGACAGAATGTCCACAGGAATATCGATATAAAGCGGATGAGTTATACAAGTAATCACCTAACAAGACAATATTGAACTCAAGAACCCTCAGATAAAAAACACCATTTTTTTAGTATTATTATTTTGATATCAAATGTTTGAAACAATAATAGACGCATTTCAACAAGCATTGAATTTAATCGCCAGTGGCGATCCAGAAGTCTTTTCCACAGCTTTACGTTCTTTATACGTTTCTGGATTAGGAACGATTCTAGCATGCCTATGGAGTATCCCGATCGCCGTAGTTATGGGACTCTATTCTTTCAGAGGAAAGTGGTTAATTAATGCTATCTTTAACACTCTTCTTGGATTACCCACAGTAACTCTTGGATTGATTCTAGTCATGTTTTTGTCTAGAAGCGGACCTGCTGGCTTCTTGCATCTTCTTTTCACAGCTAATGGAATAGCAATTGGCCAAGCGATATTGGTTACACCCATAATCATCAGTTACGCCAGTAGCGCCTTAAATGCCTCAGACGTTCAATTGAAAGACCTAGCCAAAACAATGGGTGCTTCCTCATTTCAGACAAACGTTGCAGTTGTACGAGAAACCATGTGGGCTATTTTCCTATCGGTAACAATGGCTTTCAACAGAGCTTTTAGCGAACTTGGAATAGCTATGATGGTAGGTGGAAACATAGCATATATGACAAGAGTGTTGACAACTTCTGTTGCACTAGAGACATCTAAAGGTGAATATCCGTTTGCTATGGCATTAGCAATAATCCTAATGACTATCGTCTTCACCATAACATTAATCATTAACTTTGTGGAGCGTTTGAAAAAGTGAGTGTATCTCTTAATCTCAAAGATATTGAAAAATATTATGATTCTGTTAAAGCTCTCAAGTCAATATCTTTGAGTATAGAAAGTGGTAGAATAATACTGCTTTTAGGAATCAATGGAGCAGGTAAAACCACTCTTATGAGAATCATTGCTGGTTTGGAGAAGCCTGATAAAGGGACCCTACTTGTCAATAATGAAAGCAAAAGTGCTCAAGAATTACGTCAAATTACTACCATGGTTTTCCAGAGAACGGTGATGTTCAACATGAGCGTTTATGATAATTTGGCATTCGGTCTTAGAATTAGGGGATTGGATGAGCAAAGAATCACGGAAAAAGTATCACAAGCATTACATTCTGTTGGGCTTACCAATTTTGAAAAAAGAAAAGCTAAGAAACTCTCGGGTGGGGAACAACAAAGAATCGCTTTGGCGAGAGCGTTTTTGATTAATCCAAGTATCATACTTCTTGACGAACCTACTGCAAACTTAGATCCATATAATGGCATGATAATCGAAAAAACAATAAGAAGTATACGAGAAGAGAACAGAATAATCATAATGGCTACTCATAATATATTTCAGGCAAAGAAATTAGCAGATGAAGTGATCCACATTCATGACGGAAAAATAGTAGAGATGGCAAATACTGAAGATTTCTTTTCAAAACCAAAACATGAATTAAGTCAAAAATTTATCAAAGGTGAACTGTCATTTTAAATTAACGTTGACTTTGGCGTAAGGTAACTTCACGTAGTTCAATCAGACAACAATAACTTATTCTCATTGAAGGATAAAATACAAAGTAAATCATGAATCAAGCATATATGGAAATACGGGATTTTGAGAAATGGGAGAATTCATGAGATAAAGCCTAGAGAATCACTATCAAAACAAGTATCAATAAGAAGCTTTCCTTAACCTAACGAACGAACAACCGAATATTGACATTAAAACGGTGACTAACCTCGAAGAAACAACAAAAGAACATTAACTCTACTTTATAATCATTAACTATACTAGCTACATATGACTAAATCAAGAATAATGACTGGGAAAAACACAGTATAATACTTTGAAAAACTGGATGTTAAGAGAAGAGAACAGTCACGAATATGCGTGAACGAAGAACTTATTGTAAACCATAATAGTAATGTGATGCTGTTTAAAAGTTTAAAGCAGTATCTCAATTGGGGATAATGAAATGCCTCAACAATATGGCAGTAAAATCGGAGCGTATTTGCGATTAACAGTACTTTTCTCAACTCTAGGAGCAATCCTGGTAGTTATAGGGTTTCTTATTGGAGGACCAAGTATAGCTCTTGTATTTCTCGGAATGTCTGTTCTCTTTAATTTCTTAATGTATTTTATAAGTGACAAGATTGTTCTAAGGTCTACTGGGGCGAGAATCGTATCTGAGGGAGAAGCACCAAGACTGCACTCAATTGTCTCGGCATTAGCTCTTAAAGTTGGTATTCCAAAGCCAAAGGTAGCGATAATTGACTCACAGCAGCCAAATGCATTTGCAACAGGTAGAAATAAAAATAATTCTCTAGTTGCCGCAACAACAGGTCTGCTTAATTCAATGTCTGATGACGAAGTATCTGCTGTAATGGCGCATGAAATAGGGCACGTCATTAATAGAGATATGCTCGTCAGCACAATTGCGGCGTCTATGGCTACTGCAATATCTTATATTTCAAACATTGTTGTTTGGGGTTTTATGTTCGGAGGTGGTGGAGGAAGAAACAGGGAAGACAATGGTAGAAGCATAGCTCTTCTCGCTGGGGCAATCATAGCCCCGATAGCTGCAATGTTCATCCAGCTGGCAGTTTCAAGGAGTAGAGAATACTACGCTGATGAGACTTCAGCAAGAATTACCAACAAACCACAATCTCTAATTCGAGCTTTAACAAAGATAGACAACATGATAAGAGGAGGGGCTCCGATAAATGCAGCACCAGCAACATCGTCACTTTGGATCAGCAACCCATTCAAAGGAAGAGGTATGCTTGAGTTACTTTCAACACACCCTACCACAATTAACCGCGTAAAAAGATTGGAAAGAATAGAAAAAGAGATTATATAATCAGGATAAGGTATTAATCTCTTTGAACAGTACAACTGGGAACTTCACAATACGAGTAGGAACGCACAGTATTTTTAATAAAAGAAAAGGACTAATCATGAGGACGAGCAGAGCAGATTATCAAGAAGTAATTATCAATACGAAAACTTCAATTGATTACCTAAAGAATATTCTACTTGAACATTTAGGATACCCCTATCCAGATCTCTTTATAATCACAAGAAAAGGAATTGAAATCAGCGGTAACACTGCAATTCGAGATCTTGAAATAAAACCAAACGACGGGAGCCTAGAGATTAAATGCAAGAATTTGGAATTGCTCTATTTTGAACTAATAAAAACAGGAAAACTTTGAGAATGTAAGAACGGATCAAAAAACAATATTATTATTTCTCACTTCAAATCTTTCCTATAAATCAATAGACTATCGTTAACTCTATAGAAGTTCTCTATACGTGCAGTCAACTTGAAACCGTTAGATTGATAGAAATCTCTGGAATCTCGATACCTGTCGGTTGAAGATGTTTCAGCCAGAATCATTCTACTTCCGAATGATATTGCGTCTTTCTCCAAAGTCTCCAACAGTAGTTTCCCAACACCCTTTCTTTGACAATTTGGGCTAACAGCGATCCAGTACATATAAATCACACCATCGGCTAGCGAAGCTCGACCATAACAAACATAGCCGTTGACTAAATCATTTTCATCAAGAGCCACTTTGATGATATAGTCAGTTTCACCATTGAGATATGAGTCGATTAACTCCAAAGCAACCATAAATTCTTCATCATTAAAGACATTGACATCTTTTAGAATTTGAACTACCAAAACTTTATGTTTCAACTCCATAGAGATTACAATCATATTAATTAACTCAACTAGTTGCGGAAAAGTTCTAACGCTGTAGAATAGACAATATGTTTATGCCAACATTATATGCATCATCACACATGTCATATCTCTCAAGAGCATAATATAGAATAGATTTGATCAAGTCATCGTAAGTAAAACCTGCCATTCTAGCTGCTTTTGGAAAGCAGGAATTAGCTCTGGGGTCCTTAATCAATCCAGGCAGAGGATTAACATCTAGCACATAGCAATAGCCTTCATGATTCAGACGTACATCTATCCTGCAAATATCTCGACACCCTAGAATACTAAACGTATTAAGTACGGTACTCTTTAGGTCCTCATAAATAGCACTTGTTAGATTAGCAGGACAGTCAAATATTTCGATAGGGTTTTCACACGTGTCCCAAATCCATTTAGCTTCGTAGGAGTAAATCTTGTTAGCATGAACAGGTAGCCTGTCAAGTCTAACCTCAACAACCGGCAATAGACTTGGATGGTTGTTGCCAATCATAGCAACTGTGAACTCCCTCCCGCGGATAAACTCCTCGACAAGAGCAGGCTGAGAATAGGATGTGATGATATTCTTAACCATTTTCTTTAAACTTTTTTCTTCATTAACTAGAGAACTGTTCCAAACACCTTTACTAGATCCTTCATGAAGAGGCTTTACCACTAGTGGATAATTCTTTTCTAATAATCTTATATCATCAACTTTATTGCAAACACAATGTCTAGGCGTCCTTATTCCTTTGGAAGATAAAAGGTCACTCGAAAAAGCTTTGTTTAATGCAATTGAAAGAGTTAGTGGCCCAGAACCGGTGTATGGGATATTTAGCATCTCAAGAATGCTAGGGATATATGATTCTCTACTCTCGCCTTTAAGACCTTCAGCAATGTTGAAAACAATATCAGGTCTTTCATGTCTCAGCTTTGAATAGGCGTCTTCATTAGCCTCAACTTTCAAAACATCGCCGACGCTTGACAGAACTTCGGCTATAGAATTAATAGTTGAAATATCGTCGAATTCAGCGTACTGATCTATAACAGAAGGAAGAGGTTCGATTCTCTTAAGATTGTAGACTAGACCTATCTTCAGCAATTAATTGACCTCCAACTATTGTTTCAGAGAACATCACTTTGGCAGTTTTAGGTTGAAGATATTCGTATGACTTACCCTGATAATTTCTAACAACCACCTTCTCCTTATCGATATTTCTGAGATAATTCGGCAGCATGGGTACTTTTCCTCCTCCACCAGGTGCATCTATTACGAAATGAGGAATAGCTAACCCCGATGTGTGACCGATTAATTCCTGCAGAATATCTAAACCACGCTCTACCCTAGTTCTGAAGTGATAAGTTCCCTTAACAGGATCACATTGGAAGAGATAATAAGGCCTTACACGTATAGTGAGAAGCTTATGCATGAGGTTCCTTAGAGTTCTAACATCATCATTTACACCTTTCAAAAGAACAGTTTGGCTCCCCAAAGGAATTCCGGCATCAGCTAATAAACCACAAGCCATAGAGCTTTCAGAAGTAACTTCTCTGGGATGATTAAAATGAATGTTGATGAAGAGAGGTTGATATTTTTTCAACATTCTTGCAAGATTCTCAGTAACTCTCTGTGGAAAAGTGCATGGAACCCGTGTCCCAATTCGTAAGATTTCAACATGCTTAATTTGCCTGAGATTTGAGAGGATAAATTCGAGACGCTCGTCAGAGAGCATAAGAGGGTCTCCACCAGATATGATAATGTCTCTAACTTCACTATGATCTTTAACATAATTTATCTGTCGTAGAATTTCCGTGTCTGACTGTTGACGCGTAGGGTCACCGACTTTTCTCTTTCGGGTACAGAACCTGCAGTAGGTAGAACATTGATTAGAAACGCACATAAGAAGTCTATCAGGATACCGATGAGTAAGCCAAGGCACAGGACTATCTCCTTCTTCATTCAAAGGATCATCCAATCCAAACTGATCATTAAGCTCTTCTTCATCAGGAATACATTGCTTCCAAATAGGATCACCTATTTCCTCTATCAAGTCGTAGTAATATTTTGATATCTTCATAGGATATTTACTGGCAACCATCTTTAGATTGTCAATACTAATATTGAAGTCCCCTGCAACTTTCTCAGGTGATACAGTGGTTGACTTGCTACAATCTTCTGCCATGTGATAAACTCTGCCAAGAATGGTCTCTTCCATCGAGGAATATCCCTTCCAAACCGAAGATGGAATTATGGAGACCTAACGCAGATAATAACATTTGAGGATCTCTCCCTATCAAGAAATCTCGCACATGCACTTCATCAATAATCCTATTAAGGTTTTCTGAAAAAAAATATTTTAAATCTTAAAATGATCAATCAGATTATTATTTTAGACATAAATATAATTTTACCAGATTTGTTTTAATATATTAAATGTAGTACTATGTTGATTAAGGTTCTGCTTTATGAAAGTAGCACTCATTTACAATTCCTTTAGTAATGTACGAGGAAGCAAATCTAATTCGTTAGATGAAATTGGAGTAATTAACGGAGTGAAATCAATTGAAGAATCTCTCAAAGATCTTAATATCGATTATTCTATAATACCTATTGGAAATATAATGAAGAAATGGCTCGAAGAAATACTTGAATACAAACCAGACGTTGTTTTCAATCTCTGTGAAGCAGTTGATGGTAACAGCAGATTGGAAATGAACATACCTGCATTACTTGATTTAACAGGAATTCCATACACTGGGTCATCATCTTTGACATTAGGAATATGTCAAAATAAATCATTAACAAAAGATATACTTCTATCAAATGGGATAAAGACCCCAAACCATTCATTAGTAAAAAATGCTGATGAGATAGAAGAGGGAAACATTATTTTTCCAGCAATCGTTAAGCCTATGAGAGAAGACGGTAGTCTAGGTATAAACACTTGCAATGTTGTCACAAATATATTTGATTTAATAAGATTAGTTAATGAGATAATAATTGAACATCATCAACCAGCTCTGATTGAAGAGTACATAGATGGAAGAGAGCTTAATGTCGCTATAATTGGTAATAATCCACCGATACCATTGCCGATATCTGAGATTGTTTTTCCAGATCATTACAAATTCAAGATTGTTAGTTATGATGCGAAATGGGTTGAAGATAGTGACGATTACAAGAATACTAGAGCAATTTGCCCTTCCCTAATTGACGAAGAAATAAGAGATAAAGTGTTTGCAATAGCGAATAAGGCTTACGAGCTACTAGGATGTAGAGATTACGCCAGAGTAGATATAAGGCTCAGAGGAGATATACCGTATGTCTTAGAAGTTAACCCAAATCCAGATATTTCTCAAGAAGTTGGACTGACCCGTTCACTAAAAGCAGCAGGAATTAGCTATAATCAATTCATAAAAGAAGTCATATCATACGCATTGCAAAGGGGAAATGGATACACTTAGAATAATGCTAATAA